>NZ_BCBO01000027.1:0-12680 GCF_001320835.1 Pseudomonas sp. NBRC 111138
CAAGAGCGTTTTGCTTACTTTTGCGCTTTTCAAAAGTGAGCCGCCGTCAGGGCGGAACCCTAAGCGGCCATTGCCGCAGGAATGGATATGTACACAATCCAGCTGTGTTGACTGTCAGGCCGCCATCGCAGGCAAGCCAGCTCCCACATTCAGATCGTGGGGGGGGCAGGTGGGTAGGCGTCGGCTGTCAGGCCGTCACGGGAGCAAGCTTCCTCGCCACAGGTCCAGTGCCGTACCAAAATTGTGTAGATAGCTGTGGCCAACGCGAGCACATCTGCATTCTGTGCACTGCACATCAAAAGCCTTGATAAAAGCGCGCAGCCGCTCAGCTATACTCCCCTCCATTTGAACGGCCCTCGAGGAATTACTGTGAAGAATTGGACCCTGCGCCAAAGGATTTTGGCGAGCTTTGCGGTAATTATCGCGATCATGCTGCTGATGGTCGTGGTCTCGTATTCGCGCCTGCTGAAAATCGAAATCAGCGAAAACTCAGTGCGGGACGATGCAGTGCCCGGGGTGTTTTTCAGCTCCATGATTCGCAGCGCCTGGGTCGACAGCTACCTGCAGACCCAGGAGTTGGTCGGGATCCACGAGAACCAGGGCATTTCCGAAACCGACAAACAGGACTACAAGTCTTTCGAGGCTCGGCTTGAGCAACATATGGCCAGCTACGCAGGGACGATCAATATCACCCAGGATCGCACCGAATTCGATGCCTTCGAAAAACTGCACCAGAGCTACAACCAGATTCTCGCCCAGGTCTTGGCGGCCCATCAGAGCAATAACGCCGCCGAAGCACTGAGGTTGTTCAACGAGCAACTGACCCCCGCCTGGACCGCAGGCCGCATGAAGCTCAATGACATTATCAACGAAAACAAGCAGGTCGCCGACAACGCCACCGCCGCCATCGATGATGCGGTAGCGGCCGCGAAGATCAGCATGGGCGTCTCGCTGTTGCTGGCGATTCTCGCCGCCGCGCTGTGTGGCCTGTTGCTGATGCGCGCGATCATGGCGCCGATGCAGCGCATCGTTCAAATCCTCGAAGTCATGCGCACCGGCGACCTGAGCAAGCGCCTGAATCTGGAGCGCAAGGATGAATTCAACGCGGTTGAAACCGGCTTCAACGACATGATGACCGAGCTGACTGCTCTGGTGTCCCAGGCGCAGCGTTCATCGGTACAGGTCACTACCTCGGTCACCGAAATTGCCGCGACCTCCAAGCAGCAACAGGCGACCGCTACCGAAACAGCGGCCACGACCACAGAAATCGGCGCCACTTCCCGCGAAATTGCCGCCACGTCCAAGGACTTGGTCCGCACCATGACCGAGGTGTCTACCGCCGCCGACCAGGCCTCGGTGGCTGCCGGTTCTGGCCAGCAGGGCCTGGCCCGCATGGAAGAAACCATGCACTCGGTGATGGGCGCCGCCGACCTGGTCAACGCCAAGCTGGCGATCCTCAATGAGAAGGCCGGCAACATCAACCAGGTGGTAGTCACCATCGTCAAGGTGGCCGACCAGACCAACCTGTTGTCCCTCAATGCTGCGATCGAGGCTGAGAAAGCCGGTGAGTACGGGCGCGGCTTTGCCGTGGTTGCCACCGAAGTGCGCCGCCTGGCCGACCAGACCGCTGTGGCGACCTACGACATTGAGCAGATGGTGCGTGAGATCCAGTCGGCGGTGTCGGCAGGGGTGATGGGCATGGACAAATTCTCCGAGGAGGTGCGCCGCGGCATGTCTGAGGTGCAGCAAGTGGGCGAGCAACTGTCGCAGATCATCCATCAGGTACAGGCCCTGGCGCCGCGGGTGCTGATGGTCAACGAAGGCATGCAGGCCCAGGCCACCGGTGCCGAGCAGATCAACCACGCGCTGGTGCAATTGGGCGATGCCAGCAGCCAGACCGTCGAATCCCTGCGCCAGGCCAGCTTTGCCATTGATGAACTGAGCCAGGTTGCGGTCGGTCTGCGCAGCGGCGTCTCGCGTTTCAAAGTCTGATGAGCGAACTCGCGGCTAAACGCGGTGCCGTCCCGGCAGCGAAAAAGGCGTTGTTTCTGGTGTTTCGCATCGGCAACGAACGCTTTGCCCTCAAGGCTACGGAAGTGGCCGAGGTGCTGCCGCGCCTGGCGCTCAAACCTATCGCCCAAGCGCCCTTGTGGGTGGCGGGTATCTTCGCCCATCGTGGGGTGCTGGTGCCGGTCATCGACTTGAGCGCCCTGACGTTCGGCACTTCGGCCCAGGCGCGTACCAGCACGCGCCTGGTGCTGGTCAATTACCAGCCGCAGCCCTGGAGTGAGGCGCGTTGGCTGGGGCTGATTTTGGAACAGGCCACCGACACCCTGCGTTGCGACCCCGCCGAATTCCAGCCCTATGGCCTGGACAACCGGCAGGCGCCGTACCTGGGGCCGGTGCGTGAAGATGCCCAGGGCTTGATGCAGTGGATTGGCGTTGCGGATCTGTTGACCGCGCCAGTGCGCGCCTTGCTGTTTTCCGCCGAGTTGAGCCTATGAGCAATGACCCGCGGTTTTTCGCGTTTTTGAAAGAACGCATCGGCCTGGACGTCGCTTCGGTGGGCGAGGCGATTATCGAACGCGCGGTGCGCCAGCGCTGCCAGTCGTCCCAGTCGCAGTCGGCGGAGGCTTACTGGCAACACCTGCAAACCTCCCATGACGAGCAGCAGGCGCTGATCGAAGCGGTGATCGTCCCCGAGACCTGGTTTTTCCGCTATCCCGAATCCTTTGCAACCCTGGCTCGCCTGGCCCAGGCACGCTTGGCCGAGATCAACCAGATGCGCGCCCTGCGTATTCTCAGCCTGCCGTGTTCGACCGGCGAAGAACCCTATTCGATTGCCATGGCCTTGCTCGATGCGGGGTTGGCGCCCCACCAGTTCAAAGTGCAGGGCATGGATGTCAGCCCGCTGTCGGTGGAGCGCGCGCGGCGGGGCGTGTACGGCAAGAACTCGTTTCGCGGCGCCGACCTTGAGTTTCGTGACCGCCACTTCACTGAAGACGCAGGTAATTACCGCATCGCCGACCGGGTGCGCGAACAAGTGCGCCTGCAAGTCGGCAACTTGCTGGACCCGGCACTGCTGGCGAATGAGCCAACCTACGATTTTGTGTTCTGCCGCAACTTGCTGATCTACTTCGACCAGCCGACCCAGAAACAGGTCTTTGATGTGCTCAAGGCATTGACTCACGTAGACGGTGTGCTGTTTATCGGCCCGGCCGAGGGCAGCCTGCTGGGGCGTCACGGCATGCGCTCCATCGGTGTGCCGCAGTCCTTTGCCTTCAGTCGGCATGTAGAACCGGCCCCGCCGGTTGCACCTGTGGTCAAACCGACGCCCGCGCCGCTACCGCAGCGCAGGGCGGCGCCGATACCGCTCAAGCCGCGGCCGTTCAGCACCGTCAGCCCCAACGTGCCACCGGTCAAAGTGGTGACTACCGATGCCGGGGATTTGCTCAGCCAGATCGCAACCCTGGCCAACGAGGGCAAAAGTGCCGAGGCCCGAGCGGCCTGCGAACGGTATTTGAGCAGTCACCCGCCGGCCGCCCAGGTGTTTTACTGGTTGGGGCTGCTCAGCGATGTGGCTGGCAGTGCCCTGGAGGCCCAAGGGTATTACCGAAAAGCCCTGTATCTGGAACCGCAGCATCCCCAGGCCCTGATGCACCTGGCCGCGTTGCTCGAGTCCCAGGGTGACAGTGCCGGCGCGCGCCGTCTTCAGGCACGCGCCGCCCGTAGCGAGCGAGCTGACAGTGAGTCCAAACGATGAGTAGCCCTGACGCGCTCGACACCGCAGGCCTGGACCTGACGCTGACCGATACCCAAGCCATTGACGACTGTTGGAACCGCATCGGTATTCATGGCGACAAGTCCTGCCCGTTGTTGGCCGAGCATATCCACTGCCGCAATTGCTCGGTGTATTCCGCCGCCGCCACACGCCTGCTCGACCGCTACGCACTGCAACAGGACGACCATCATGCGCAGGCAACTGCCGAAGCGGATAACGAGGTGGTCACCCGTTCGCTGTTGATGTTCCGCCTCGGCGAAGAATGGCTCGGTATCGCCATCCGTTGCCTGGTGGAAGTGGCGCCGTTGCAGCCGATCCACTCGCTGCCGCACCAGCGTTCCCGAGCGCTGCTGGGCGTGGCCAACGTACGCGGGGCGCTGGTGGCGTGCCTGTCACTGGTGGAACTGTTGGGCCTGGACAGCACCAGTGCCGGCGCCAGCGGCGGGCGGATCATGCCGCGCATGCTGATCATCGCTGCCCAGGACGGCCCGGTCGTGGTGCCGGTGGATGAAGTAGACGGCATCCATGCCATCGATGAGCGCACCTTGAAGGCCGCATCGGTGTCCGGCACCCAGGCCAGCGCACGCTACACCCAAGGCGTGTTGCAGTGGAAAGGCCGCAGCCTGCGTTGGCTGGACGAAGCGCAATTGTTGTCCGCCGTGACCCGGAGCCTCGCATGACCCCCGACCAGATGCGCGATGCCTCGCTGTTGGAACTGTTCAGCCTGGAGGCTGATGCGCAGACCCAAGTGTTGAGCGCGGGCCTGCTGGCGCTGGAACGCAACCCGACCCAGGCCGACCAGCTCGAAGCCTGCATGCGCGCCGCGCATTCACTTAAAGGGGCGGCGCGGATTGTCGGTGTGGATGCCGGCGTCAGCGTGGCCCACGTCATGGAAGATTGCCTGGTGAGTGCCCAGGAAGGCCGCTTGTACCTGCAACCTAAACATATCGACGCGTTGCTGCAAGGCACCGACCTGCTGATGCGAATCGCCACGCCGGGCAATGACGTGGGGCCGGCGGATATCGAGGCGTACGTAGCGCTGATGGAGCGCTTGCTTGATCCCTCGCAGCCGATTGCCACGCCCGTGCCAAATCCCGAGCCCATCCCCGCGCCGCGGGTTGACGCATTGCTGCTGGAGCCCGAGCTGGAGCCCGCGCCGGTCAGCAGTGAAGCGCCGCGCCAGAACAAACGCATGACCGAAGGCGGCGAGCGCGTGCTGCGGGTGACGGCTGAGCGCTTGAACAGTCTGTTGGACTTGTCCAGCAAATCCCTGGTGGAAACCCAGCGGCTCAAGCCGTACCTGGCCAGCCTGCAACGCCTCAAGCGCATTCAAAGTAACAGCTTGCGCGCGCTGGATGCCCTGGACGGCCAGCTCAAGTCGCTGGATCTGAACCTGGAAGCCCAGGAGGCCCTGGCCGATACCCGTCGCCTGCTGAGTGAAGCCCAGGCCCTGCTGGCGGAAAAAAACGCCGAGCTGGATGAGTTCGGCTGGCAGGCCGGCCAGCGCGCCCAGGTGCTCTACGACACCGCATTGGCCTGCCGCATGCGACCGTTTGCCGATGTGCTGGCCGGGCAGGTGCGCATGGTGCGTGACTTAGGTCGCAGCCTGGGCAAGCAAGTGCGCCTGGAGATTGAGGGCGAAAAGACCCAGGTCGACCGGGATGTGCTGGAAAAACTCGAAGCGCCGCTCACCCATCTATTACGCAATGCGGTCGATCACGGCATCGAAACCCCTGAGCAACGCGTGCTGGCGGGCAAGCCGGCGGAAGGCTTGATTCGCCTGCGTGCGTCCCATCAGGCCGGGTTGTTGGTGCTGGAATTGAGCGATGACGGCAACGGTGTCGACCTCGAGCGCCTGCGCGGCACCATCGTCGACCGCCATCTGTCGCCGGTTGAAACGGCCCTGCGTCTGAGTGAAGAGGAACTGCTCACGTTCCTCTTCTTGCCAGGGTTCAGCCTGCGCGACAAAGTCACCGAAGTGTCCGGGCGCGGGGTCGGCCTGGACGCGGTGCAACATATGGTTCGTCAACTGCGCGGCGCGGTGGTGCTGGAGCAGACGGCGGGGCAGGGCAGCCGCTTCCATCTTGAGGTGCCGTTGACCCTGTCGGTGGTGCGCAGCCTGGTGGTGGAAGTCGGCGAAGAAGCCTATGCCTTTCCCCTGGCGCATATCGAACGCATGTGCGACCTGGCGTCCGACGACATCGTGCAGTTGGAAGGCCGCCAGCACTTCTGGCATGAGGGCCGGCACGTCGGCCTGGTTGCCGCCAGCCAGTTGCTGCAGCGCCCGCCGGGGCAGAGCCCGTCAGATACCTTGAAGGTGGTGGTGATCCGCGAGCGCGATGCCGTGTACGGGATTGCCGTGGAGCGTTTTATCGGCGAGCGCACCCTGGTGGTGTTGCCGCTGGATGATCGCCTGGGCAAAGTCCAGGACATTTCCGCCGGGGCCTTGCTCGATGACGGCTCGGTGGTGTTGATCGTCGATGTCGAAGACATGCTGCGTTCGGTGGATAAATTGCTCAACACCGGTCGCCTGGAGCGCATTGCCCGGCGCAGCCAGCAGGCCACCGAAGCGCCGCGCAAGCGTGTGCTGGTGGTGGACGACTCACTGACGGTGCGCGAGCTGCAACGCAAATTATTACTCAATCGTGGTTATGAAGTCGCTGTTGCGGTCGATGGCATGGATGGCTGGAACGCATTGCGCTCCGAGGACTTCGACCTGCTTATCACTGATATTGATATGCCTCGCATGGACGGTATTGAATTGGTCACACTTTTGCGCCGTGACAGTCGCCTGCAATCGTTGCCGGTGATGGTGGTTTCCTACAAGGATCGTGAAGAAGACCGCCGCCGTGGCCTCGACGCCGGGGCCGACTATTATCTAGCCAAAGCCAGTTTCCATGACGACGCCTTGCTCGACGCCGTGGTTGAACTGATTGGAGGCGCCCGGGCATGAGGATTGCGATCGTCAATGACATGCCCCTGGCGGTGGAGGCCTTGCGCCGCGCCCTGAGTTACGAGCCCGCCCACGAGGTGGTATGGGTGGCCAGCAATGGCCTGGAAGCGGTACAGCGTTGCGCCGAGCTGACCCCGGACCTGATCCTGATGGACCTGATCATGCCGGTGATGGATGGGGTGGAGGCCACCCGGCAGATCATGGCCGACACGCCTTGCCCGATTGTGATCGTCACTGTCGACCGCCAGGCCAACGTCAGCCGCGTATTCGAAGCCATGGGCCACGGCGCCCTGGATGTGGTGGACACCCCGGCACTGGGCGTTGGCAACCCCAAGGATGCGGCCGCGCCCCTGCTGCGCAAGATCCTCAATATTGGTTGGCTGATCGGCCAGCGCGGCACGCGGGTGCGTGCCGAAACCCCGCCGCAGCGGGTCACCGGCAAGCGTCAACGGCTGGTGGCCATTGGTTCTTCGGCTGGTGGGCCGGCGGCACTGGAAGTTCTGCTCAAGGGTTTGCCCCGGGATTTTCCCGCCGCCATCGTGCTGGTACAGCATGTGGACCAGGTCTTCGCCGCCGGCATGGCCGAGTGGCTGAGCAGCGCTTCCGGCCTGCCGGTGCGCCTAGCCTGTGAGGGCGAGCCGCCTCAACCCGGCGTGGTATTGCTGGCCGGAACCAACCACCATATTCGCTTGTTGAAAAATGGCACGCTAGCCTATACCGCAGAGCCGGTGAACGAGATTTACCGGCCCTCCATCGACGTGTTTTTCGAAAGCGTCGCCAGTTACTGGAACGGTGACGCCGTTGGCGTCTTGCTCACCGGCATGGGGCGCGACGGCGCCCAGGGCCTCAAGCTGATGCGTGAACAAGGATATTTGACCATCGCCCAGGACCAACAGAGCTCGGCGGTGTATGGCATGCCCAAAGCGGCGGCGGCGATTGATGCTGCTGTTGAAATTCGCCCACTGGATAGAATTGCGCCCCGATTGCTGGAGGTCTTTGCAAAATGAACAAAAATCTCCCGCCGTGCTGGCTTGCAGGTAGTAATTCAGGTGATTGCACATGAATGATTTACAGCTCGACGACTTCAAGACCGACGAAAACGCCGCCATGGTGCTGCTGGTCGACGACCAGGCCATGATCGGTGAAGCCGTGCGGCGTGGCCTGGCCCATGAAGAGAACATCGACTTCCACTTTTGCGCCGACCCGCACCAGGCGATTGCCCAGGCGATCCGCATCAAGCCCACGGTGATCCTGCAAGACCTGGTGATGCCGGGCCTGGACGGCCTGACCCTGGTGCGTGAGTACCGCAATCACCCGGCCACCGCGAATATCCCGATCATCGTGCTGTCCACCAAAGAGGACCCACTGATCAAAAGCGCGGCCTTTGCGGCCGGGGCCAACGATTATCTGGTCAAGCTGCCGGACAACATCGAATTGGTGGCGCGCATCCGCTATCACTCGCGCTCCTACATGACGCTGTTGCAGCGCGACGCGGCCTACCGCGCGTTGCGGGTCAGCCAGCAACAGTTGCTGGACACCAACCTGGTGCTGCAACGCCTGATGAACTCCGACGGCCTGACCGGGCTGTCCAACCGCCGCCACTTCGACGAATACCTGGAGCTGGAATGGCGCCGCGCCATGCGCGACCAGACCCAACTCTCGTTGCTGATGATCGATGTGGATTTCTTCAAGACCTACAACGACAGCTTCGGCCATGTCGAGGGCGACGAAGCCTTGCGCAAAGTCGCCGCCACCATTCGCGATGCTAGCAGCCGCCCTTCGGACTTGCCGGCGCGCTACGGTGGCGAAGAGTTCGCACTGGTCCTGCCCAACACCTCGCCGGGCGGCGCACGCCTGGTCGCGGAAAAACTGCGCATGGCGGTGTCGGCGTTGAAAATCCCGCACATCGCCCCGGCTGAAGGTGCCAGCCTGACCATCAGTATCGGGCTGTCGACGTTGACGCCTGTCCAGGGTACGGACTGCCGGCAGCTGATCATGGCGGCGGACAAGGGGTTGTACACGGCCAAGAACAATGGGCGTAATCAGGTGGGCATCGAATAAATTCGAGACCAGCGCAAAGCCAAGTGGAGAGGGCGCGAATCTCTCCCACATTGGATCTTCGAGGCTGAGTATGAAATCACTATGGTTAAGAGGCTGAAGAATAAAGCGCCATTGTCAGTGCTGTGTTGATAATGGCGCTTGTGATTAATCTGCTTTAAAACCAGTTTTGTCGTTGGCGGATCGCCACTCTTTAACTTCTTTTACTACAAATTCAGGTCCATCTTTTTCAGGCTCCGGATAAAATATTAGATCTGAACCAGAAGGGTGTTCCGTTAACGCTTCAAATTTTAAAATTGCATCGGTGTGCTCTTTTTCTGTGGCGTAGTCGTCGTTATAGATTTTTACAACCAAGTTTAAAAACTCACGCTCCGTCATCTCGCTAATTAATGTGCCCATTTTTAGGAGCCTCTGTGAATGTCGATATGCTTTTTTGGCGTTAGAATCACGATATTGTCGATGCCGTATACTTCACCGTCAGTAGACACATATTTTTTATGATGAAGCTCAAACCGTATCCGTTTACCCACTGCTTCACTTTTTTTAACAATCGGCGAACGTCCATTTTTCATGGTGGCTAACTCACTAGGTGCAAAATGCTGAGCCAACTCTGAATCTGTAGACACTGCTTTCCAGAAAGCCTCACGAAATGCCTTGAAATTTTTAAACTGCTGGCCTCTCAACTGATCAGCGATTTGCGATGGAATGGGTGCGCCGTCGTCTGTGGTCGCTGCTCCAAGCCAGTTGCCAAACACAGGTTGGCCCATCCCGGTAGCAACTCCCGGATCCTCCCGCCATCCCTGAACATCACATAGATAGGAGGCAACCCGGAATCTATAGGGAATACGGTTATAAAGTCATCAAAACGTGACTCACGGACTCCTGGAAACGAATCAACTCTGCCAGCAACCGGCGTCACCGTAGCTCCAACGTAAACGGGCGGTTCAGGCTGGTCAACGGGCAGAGTTGTTGAGCTATCCCCGGGGGCAACGATAGGTGTCCAGACCAACGTCCTGGGTGGGACGTCACTTGTCGTGACGGTGTACACCTTCCGCGCTGGATCGTAGGTCGCGGCAACCACCTTGACCTTGGAAGGCACGCTTGTACCGTCGGCAATGACCACAAACACTTCGGAGCGTCCATCCTCCGCCGTCTTTGAACTCATTCGCACTGGCAGGTCGATTGTGCCATTGAGTGCGGTGGTGAGCGTTGACTCGTTGACGTCTGGCAAAAACGTTGAAACCGGGGTACCGAGTGCGTAACGCTCCGCCAGTTCTCCGTTTGCAAGCTTGGGTGAATAGACCAGAGCTGAAACACCGACAAGTAAGCCGCCTGCCGTGCTTGCGACCAACTCCGTCAATGCGGCCACTGCTGACCGAATGGCAGCTTGCAGCGTGATGGTAATCCCTTCTGCTGTAGCGATAGTCCCGACTGAGGTCATGACTATCGCTTGAGTCGCAGAAGCAGTGCCCGACAGTCGATAGGTATTGGCTACTCGTACCGCTTCAATACGCGCTTGGGCCGTTGCTACCTGCTGCGCACGTTCTGCGAGGTCGCTGATTGCATTGGAGGCGTTGGCAAGAAACCGCGCGGACTCTGACTTCAGCACAAAATCATGATGGCTGAGCCATCTCACCCCAAGAGCGGTATTCTGCTGTAGATAAATAAGCTGTTTGAGTCCCTCAAGCTCGGGTTTGCTCAGTGGCGGTGTAACCCGTGGGTTGGCTGCGGGATAGTAAATCATCAACCCGTTCCGGTTTATGGCTAACGGTGGGTCAATAGGTTTGATCGCTGCCATCGTTTCTTCGATCATTTTGTCCAGCGTGTTTTTGTAAAGCATGAGGGTCTGGCCGGGTGTCAATCCAACGACCGAACCGGCAAGAGAGGCGAGTTCCACCTGCAAATATTCCGGCAGCAACTGCACTTGAATTTCCAACTCATCTGCAATGACCTTCAGATACTCATTGTGTAAATTTGCCCAGCCAGGATCCTGTTCGGCTAAATTGGCCTCCAGCGTTTGCCGGGCCTTTGCCAACCCTGAAAGTTTTTTAGTCAGAATGTCTATGGAGAGCGAGAGAGCCTTGAGTTCTTGTGCGGCCCTCCAGACGTTGTCGTAAAGTGTGTAGGCATCGCCCAGATTTTTTATCGGGTCAGAAGAGGCAAGCGTTTCACGTAGCTTTGTATAAGTTAAGTTTTCCATCAGGTAAAAAGGGCTTTGATCATAGAGCCCATAGATGAGTGGCGCAGTACTGGCGTATTTGGATTTTTTCGCGTCGATGATTTCAAATGCGATTTTTTGATCGAGAATGGCTGAGGCTGTCTCTGTGAGTGCCTGTGAAGCTTTCGCGGCTTGCTGTTTCTCTGCGAGTTCGCGTTCAGTGTCAGTAGTGAGGGTTGCGAACCGTGCGCTGTACTCCGCGTCAATCAAGGATTGATTGTACTTTTGCTCTCCAATGAAATCGGCGGTGGTGCTAGGGAAGTCAAACTGCTTGAAGCGGCTACGGTCTCCTTCACCCCGACGTGGCCCTTCTTGAAGGCCCCAGCCATCTCCACTTCCTACGTAGCCTCCGCCTTCACCACCCCAATAAGTGTTTCGTCTCCCTGCGGTAATTATCGTCGGCTTGAGTTCTAAAGGTTGTCCTGGCTGCCACCCTTGTTGTGCCATAGGGCCTCTCCATTTTTATGAGAGTGATCGTTAGAGTTTGTGCGTCCTGAAGAAAAAAACTCAGGCGCTTTGATCAAACTTATTTGAGAGGGAAGAAAGAAAAAACTGATGGCGTTTTGATTTGATTTTATGCGTGTAGGAGACTGTGTAAGACGGTTCTGAAACTGATGTATTTATATTCTTGTATGTTTATCACTTGAGTCTTGGGATGATTTGGCTAGAAACCTAATTGTTTGTTTTTATTGGAGTGGGTTGGTTTGTGGTCTTTTAGGCAGGCTCTGATTTGGATTTTCAAATTATTTGTATAAACAGATGAACGGTCTGGTTTTAGCGAGTAGTAGGTCGGGTTTTCTAACGCGCGGCATCGTCAATCTATAGGAAATGCTCTGATGGTCGCGTATCCGTCACCGAAGCAAGCGTGACGAGAGGGAAGCGCTGTCTTGGCAGAATCGACCAAGCGGGCTGCCGTTTCCAGCCGTTTGCCGTTATACTCGCCGGCTTTCAAAAGTTCGCCAACGAGTGCTGCCCGCCATGGAAATCAACCCGATCCTTAACACCATCAAGGACCTGTCCGAGCGCTCCGAAACTATTCGGGGGTATCTTTGACTACGATCAAAAGCATGAGCGTCTGACCGAGGTCAATCGCGAGCTTGAAGATCCGAGTGTCTGGAACAAACCTGAATACGCCCAGGAACTGGGGCGCGAGCGCGCTGCGCTGGCACAGATTGTCGATACCCTCGACGAACTGAACACCGGCCTGGGTGATTGCCGCGACCTGCTGGACATGGCCGTCGAAGAAAACGACGAAGGCGCAGTGGGCGATGTTGTCGCCGAGCTGGCCCGTCTCGAGGAAAACCTCGCCAAGCTTGAATTCCGCCGCATGTTCAGCCACGAAATGGACCCGAACAACGCCTACCTGGATATCCAGGCCGGTTCCGGTGGCACCGAAGCCCAGGACTGGGCCAACATCCTGCTGCGCATGTACCTGCGCTGGGCCGACAAGCGCGGTTTCGACGCGACCATCATGGAACTGTCCGCCGGTGAAGTGGCCGGTATCAAGGGTGCGACCGTACACATCAAGGGCGAATACGCCTTTGGCTGGCTGCGCACCGAGATCGGCGTGCACCGCCTGGTGCGCAAGAGCCCGTTCGACTCCGGCAACCGTCGCCACACCTCATTCTCTGCGGTGTTCGTCTCGCCAGAGATCGACGACAAAGTGGAAA
>NZ_BCBO01000028.1:0-33155 GCF_001320835.1 Pseudomonas sp. NBRC 111138
GGCCGACCTGCGGATCGACACCTACCGTTCCTCCGGCGCCGGTGGTCAGCACGTAAACACCACTGACTCGGCCGTACGTATCACCCACGTACCGACCAACACCGTGGTCAGTTGCCAGAACGAACGTTCCCAGCACGCCAACAAGGACACCGCCATGAAAATGCTGCGGGCCAAGTTGTACGAGCAGGAAATGCAGAAGCGCAACGCCGCTTCCCAGGCGCTGGAAGACACCAAGTCGGATATCGGCTGGGGTCACCAGATCCGTTCGTACGTGCTCGACGCCTCGCGGATCAAGGATCTGCGCACTAACATCGAACGCAGCGACTGCGACAAGGTACTCGACGGCGATATCGACGAATACCTGGAAGCCAGCCTGAAATCCGGCCTCTAATACCCTCTGTGGGAGCGGGCTTGCCCGCGATCCCCCGCCGAAGGCTGGGGGCAACGAACCTGATGGAATATTTAAAGACATGAGCGACCAACAACTCGACCCGCAAGCCCTGCAACAGGAAGAAAACTCCCTGATCGCCCTGCGCAAGGAAAAGCTTGCTGCCGAGCGCGCCAAGGGTAACGCCTTCCCCAACGACTTCCGTCGCGACAACTACTGCGATGCCTTGCAGAAGCAATACGCGGACAAGACCAAGGAAGAACTGGCAGAGGCTGCGATCCCGGTCAAGGTGGCAGGTCGCATCATGCTCAACCGTGGCTCGTTCATGGTGATCCAGGACATGACCGGTCGCATCCAGGTCTACGTCAACCGCAAGACCCTGTCCGAAGAAACCCTGGCCTCGGTGAAAACCTGGGACATGGGCGACATCATCGCCGCCGAAGGCACCCTGGCCCGTTCCGGCAAGGGCGACCTGTACGTCGAGATGACCAATGTACGCCTGCTGACCAAGTCCCTGCGCCCGCTGCCAGACAAGCACCACGGCCTGACCGACACCGAACAGCGCTATCGCCAGCGCTACGTTGACCTGATCGTCAACGAAGACGTGCGCCAGACCTTCCGCGTACGCTCGCAAGTCATTGCTCACATCCGCAGCTTCCTGATGCAGCGTGACTTCCTGGAAGTGGAAACCCCGATGCTGCAGACCATCCCGGGTGGTGCCGCAGCCAAGCCGTTCGAGACCCACCACAACGCGCTGGACATGGAAATGTTCCTGCGTATTGCGCCTGAGCTGTACCTCAAGCGGCTTGTTGTTGGCGGCTTTGAAAAGGTGTTCGAGATCAACCGCAACTTCCGTAACGAAGGCGTCTCGACCCGTCACAACCCTGAATTCACCATGTTGGAGTTCTACCAGGCCTACGCCGACTACGAAGACAACATGGACCTGACCGAAGAGCTGTTCCGCGAGCTGGCACAGCTGGTGCTGGGCAGCACAGACGTGCCGTACGGCGACAAGGTGTTCCACTTCGGCGAGCCATTCGTGCGCTTGTCGGTGTTCGACTCGATCCTCAAGTACAACCCCGAGCTGACCGCTGACGACCTCAACGACATCGACAAGGCCCGTGCCATTGCCAAGAAAGCCGGCGCCAAGGTGCTGGGCTTCGAAGGCCTGGGCAAGCTGCAGGTGATGATTTTCGAAGAACTGGTGGAGCACAAGCTGGAACAGCCGCACTTCATTACCCAATACCCGTTCGAAGTGTCGCCGCTGGCCCGTCGCAACGACGACGACCCGAACGTCACCGACCGTTTCGAGCTGTTCATCGGTGGCCGCGAAATCGCCAACGCCTATTCCGAGCTTAACGATGCGGAAGACCAGGCCGAGCGCTTCATGGCCCAGGTGGCCGACAAGGACGCCGGTGACGACGAAGCCATGCACTACGATGCCGACTTCGTTCGGGCCCTGGAGTACGGCATGCCGCCGACTGCCGGTGAAGGTATCGGCATTGACCGTCTGGTGATGTTGTTGACCAACTCGCCGTCGATCCGCGACGTGATCCTGTTCCCGCACATGCGGCCACAAGCGTAACCGTAGCGAAATCCGAAGCCGCCTTTTATAAGGCGGCTTTTTTATGTGGCCTGTTCAAGTGGTGCTCGTCATTGATCGTTCCCACGCTCCGCGTGGGAGTGCACTCTGTGACGCTCCGCGTCACCTCTAAAGGAAGAAGTGTGGTGAACCGCATAATGGCTCAAGAAGGTGCCGCCGGCATTGCTGCTGCCGTGGCTGAAAGTGTTCAGTACCAGGGCCGCAAGGCCAGTCGGCGGGGCAGCGAGCAGCGCCGGCAAGACATTCTCGATGCGGCCATGCGTATCGTCGTGCGCGATGGCGTGCGGGCCGTACGTCATCGGGCAGTGGCGGCAGAGGCGGGGGTGCCGCTGTCGGCCACCACCTATTACTTCAAAGACATCGACGACCTGCTCACCGACACCTTCGCCCAATACGTGGAGCGCAGCGCCGCTTTCATGGGCAAGCTGTGGGTGCGCAACGAAGGCCTGTTGCGCGAGATGGTCGCCTATGGTGACGGCAGCCCGCAGTCGCGCTCGCAACTGGCCGATGATATCGCCCGCCTGACCGCCGACTATGTGCTGCGCCAGCTGACCAACCGCCGCGAATACCTGATGGCCGAGCAGGCTTTTCGCCAGGAAGCCCTGCTCAACCCGCGCCTGGCCGAACTGGTACGCTCCCACCAACAGATCCTGTTGCAGGGCACCGGGCAGTTTTTCCAGGTATTGGGTTCCCGTGAGCCACAGCAGGATGCCAAGGTGTTGACGGCTATCATCAGTCGGATGGAATATCAGGGCCTGTTGGGCGGCGCAGAGCCTTTGACGGGTGACGAGATGCTTGAAATCCTCAAGCGTCACATGCACCTGGTATTGGCCTCGGCCTAGCCCTGTGCGCAATCTGCTTTGGGTGGGGGCAGGCAAGCCAGCTCCTACCTCTGATGGGCCTGCTGCTCAGATGTGAAGCCGTGCGCTAACTGCGCGTGGGCCAATAACGTTTAAAGAGGAAGCACCGGGTGGACGATTACCAGCAGACGATACGCACCTTGTCCGATCGCATTGTGCTGGCGCAAACACCGATCCGCGTCCTTGATGCGGTGAAATGGGACGAGAACATTCGTCAGGGATTTCTCAAGGCCAAGGGCAAGGCGATGCCTGCCGTAGACCGTGATTACTACCTGAACCGGCCGCTGTCGTTCGATTCCAGTGCGGTGAAGCTGGAGTTTCAGAACATCGAGCGCGACATCACCCGTCGCCTTGGGCAATTCAGTCCGGTGGGGCAGATCATGCGGCGCATGTGCCGTGAATACCGCATGGTGGTGCGCATGCTTGAAGCGCGCGGCACCGAGGACTTCGGTCTGATTTCCCAAGAGCTTTACGGCGCCGCCTCCGATGCGTTCCACGCCGGCGACCCGACCCTGGCCGACCTTGGCCTGATGCTCTCCGACTACCTGAACAACATCGATGGCCGGGGTGACCTCAAGGACGAAGCCAAGACCCTCACCGCCAAGGACGCGGTCAGCCTGCTGCAAACGCGCCTGAACAAGGTGTTTGGCGAAGCCGAAGAGACCATCCGCGTGTTCGAGTCCGACGGCATCGTCGCCGATGCGGCAGCGGGCGCCGACTACATCAAGATCCGCGCCGATGCGATGTTCAATGACCGCGACGTGCGCGCCCTCGAAGTGCATGAAGGGTTGGTGCATGTGGGCACCACCCTTAACGGCCAGAACCAGCCGATCTGCACGTTTCTGTCCAAGGGCCCGCCGTCGTCCACCGTCACCCAGGAAGGCCTGGCGATCCTGATGGAAATCATCACGTTTGCCTCCTACCCCAGCCGCCTGCGCAAACTCACCAACCGGACCCGCGCCATCCATATGGTGGAGGAGGGCGCCGACTTCCTGCAGGTATTCGAGTTCTTCCGCGAGCAAGGCTTTGAAATGGCCGAAAGCTATGGGAATGCCAGCCGGGTATTTCGTGGTTCGGTGCCCACCGGCCTGCCATTTACCAAGGATTTGTCCTACCTCAAGGGCTTTATCATGGTCTACAACTACATCCAGCTCGCCGTGCGCAAAGGCAAGCTGGAGCAAGTGCCGCTGCTGTTCTGCGGCAAGACCACCCTTGAAGACATGCGTACCCTGCGCCAGTTGGTCGACGAAGGCCTGGTGGTGCCGCCCAAGTACCTACCGGAGCAGTTTCGTGACATGAACGCGCTGGCGGCCTGGATGTGCTTCTCCAACTTCCTCAACCACTTGAGCCTGGACCGGATCGAGGCGGATTACTCCAATATCCTGTAACTGACGAAACCGAATCAAAAAATGTGGAAGCTGGCTTACCTGCGATAGCGCTGGGTCAGCCAGCACTCAGTCACTGATAGACCGCTATCGCAGGCAAGCCAGCTCCCACATTTGATCTTTACTGGTCTTCAGAACTTTCGCGAGGTTTCAACGGATGAGAATCCTCGGCATTTTATGCCTGCTACTCACATTGAACGGCTGCAGCTCCTTGCTGTTCTACCCCGAGCCCGGCCTACCCTTCACACCGGAAAAAGCCCACCTGCAATACCGCGACGTCACGCTCACCACCGCAGATGGCGTGAAACTGCACGCCTGGTGGCTGCCGGCAAAACCCGGTGTCCCGCTCAAGGGCACAGTCCTGCATTTGCACGGCAACGGCGGCAACCTCGCCTGGCACCTGGGGGGCAGTTGGTGGTTGCCGGAGCAGGGTTATCAAGTGCTGTTGCTGGACTATCGCGGCTATGGGCTGTCGGAAGGCAAGCCGTCGTTGCCGGCGATCTACCAGGATATCGACGCCGCCTTCGGCTGGATCGACAAGGCGCCTGAAACCCAGGGGCAACCGTTGGTTATTCTCGGCCAAAGCCTGGGCGGTGCACTGGCGGTGCATTACCTGGCAGCCCACCCGGAGCGTCAAGCCCAACTAAAAGCCTTGGTATTGGATGGCGTGCCTGCCAGTTATCGTGACGTAGGACAATTCGCCCTGAGCACTTCCTGGTTAACCTGGCCGTTGCAGGTGCCGCTGTCGTGGCTGGTGCCCGACGCCGACAGTGCGATCAATGCCATGCCCCGGTTGACCGGCGTGCCCAAGCTGCTGTTCCACAGCCTGGATGACCCGATCGTGCCGGTGGCCAATGGCATCCGCCTGTATCAAGCGGCGCCACCGCCCAGGGTGTTGCAACTGACCCGTGGCGGCCATGTGCAGACCTTTGCCGACAAAACCTGGCAGACCGTCATGCTGCGTTATCTGGACGACCCGCTGCACTTCAACGGCTTGCGCCGCCTGGGGGAAATCCCGAATTACCCTATTCCTAAAGTTGACTCATCAGAGAGCCCGCAATGAGCGAAGAACGCAACATGATCCCGCTGATCCTCACCGGCATCGGTACCATCATCGGCACCGTTGGCTGCCTGTGGTACTACGGCTATCTGCACTTCGCCAAGCCGGAAGATGCGTTGCTGCTCAGCGATTTCACCATGCTCAAGACCATACCGGGCGAAGATTACAAAGTCTCCCTGACCCCGGCCGCGCAAGTGGCGCAGTGTGTTGACGGCGTGTTGGTGATGTTTGATACCGAGCAGAAAGGCTTGAGCGGCGTGCTGGTGAACAACAAGAAGCAGGCCGTGCGTTGTATAGGTCAAGAAACGCCGAAATTGGAGCAGTAGGACAGGCAGTGCGGGGAAAGCTGGAACCATTTTGAGTGAGTTGCCACTGATTTGGGACCGAGCAGCAACGCTGATTCGGTTAACTCTTTAACTTGATTTGGAGTCACATATGTCTATAAGTGGAGTTGGTCCTTCCCAAGGTGGTTTTGGCGCTCAAGATGCAGGTCAACAATCCGGTGACGTAGGCAGCCTCAAGAAAGAGATTGAGGATCTGAAGAAGCAAATAGGTCAGATGCAATCTCAAGGTGCCGGTGGTTCAGAGGGCGGCGGCGGTTCGGGAGGCGCTGTGGATGACCTTAAAAAACTGCTGAAAGAACTCGAGGAAAAGCTTAAAGCTATGGAAGGCCAAGAGGGTAAAGGCGCTGATGGCGAAGGCAGCAAGCCTGGTGGCGAAGGTAGCGCAAAGATTTCCATTGATTTCCAGCAGTAACATGAATAACGGGAACCGTCTTGCGTCAGAAGCCACAAAAGCGTCATGACTCATAAAGATTGGGGCCGAGACAGTGGCGATTACTATTGCTGCGATACGCAATATGTTGAACATGGCGAGAGGGCATGAAGAACTGGAGCGCAAAGTTGCCCAGACGCATGAGCTTAGCCAACTGATGGACAAGCTATCGAGCGCGAAGATAGAAATGCCGCTCGAAGATACACATCGTCCAGTCGGGTTCGACGAACCCAAAAAAAACCCACCGTAAGGTGGGTTTTTTATCCAGCATCAATCAGTTAGCAACGGAAGACCGTGGCTTGACCGGCTGGTTGTCGTTGGAGATGGTCACTTCCACGCGACGGTTCATGGCGCGGCCGGAGACGCTGCCGTTATCGGCAACCGGGTATTCCTTGCCATAACCCTGGGTCACGATACGCGAGATATCCACGCCTTGTTGAGCCAGTGCACGCTGAACAGAAGCGGCACGACGCTCAGACAGGCTCTGGTTGTACGAGTCGGAACCGGTGCTGTCGGTATAGCCTTCGACGATCACTTTACGGTCTGGGTTATCGCGCAGGAACTGAGCCAGCTTGGTGATGTTCACCAGGCCGCTGGATTTCAGATCGGACTTGTTGGTGGCGAACAGCACGTCACCGAAAGTCACCAGGGTGCCGCGATCGGTTTGTTTGGCGTTCAAGCTGTTTTGCAGTTGCTTGATTTGTGCGTCACGAGCGTCCAGCAGGGCGCGGGCACGTTCGTCACCAGCGTTTTTCAGCTTGGCCTCGGATTCGCGCAGGACGATGGTGTTCTTGGCCACTTCAACGCGCTGGTTGGTCAGGTAGGCCAACTGGTCGACTTTCTTCTCGTCTTCCTTGTCGCGGTAGGCCTTGTCAGCCTTGTCCAGCCATTCGCTGGCGTCTTTGGTTTCCAGCGCCGCCAGCTTGGTGGCTTGCGGGTTGGTTTGCAGGGACGAGAAATTGGTCCGCGCATTTTCCAGGTTCGCGTTCGGCGGGGTGGAGCAGGCCGCCAAGGCAACGCTCATCGCCAGCAGGGCAGGGATCATCAATTGTTTACGCATAGTCGTGTCGTCCTTTCAATTCGATATCAGGTGCGATGCAGTCAAGGGGCTGCGGCTTACTTCTGCATGATTGCAGCTGGGCGCATGCCTTCCTTACGCAGTTCTTCAACAGCCTTCTGGGAATCCTTCACAGCCTGTTGAGCCTTGGCAGCCTGGGCCTTACGCTCAGCGACGCGGGCATCCCACTCGGCTTGTTCAGCCAATTGGCGAGCCTTGTCGTAGTTCTTGTCGTGCATGGCAATCTCAGCTTCTTTGAGCTTGTCCTGGGCCGACTTCATTTCCACCGCCGCATACTCGGTACCGCCGGCGCTGACTGCGCTGTTGACGGCCGATTGGGTTACGGCGTACTGCTCGGTTGGAGGGTTGCCGGCGCAGCCAGCCAGAACGAAGCTGGTGCCGATTGCCAGCGCGGCCAATTTGAGCCCGCGCAGGTGGTTAAACGAGGATTTGGCAGTGCTGGTGTTCATCGTCTTCAACTCCATTGGATAACTCCTGAAAAACATCAAAATCCATCGGGGCGTATCGATTTCGGGCCCGTCGGTAAAGCACATGGCGTCCGTTCAAACGACCGTTCCACAAGTGATGGCTACTGGCTGTGACCGGAGGCTTTTTTCAAAAGTTCAGCGGATATGGCGATTTGCCTAAAAAAATATCTGACTGATTGGTCAGTGTTTGAAAAATGGAACTTTCGCGGCGTGCGGCGGTACCTCCGGGCCTGTAAAAGGCCCGGAATACGTGGGTTTAATTGACGTCAATAAATGTTTATCAGTGTTTTTGTTCGTCAGTGCCGGCCGACAAATCATGTAGGTGGCGACGGGATAAAGTAAGAAAGCGTGGCGTGGGGCCGACGTCTTCATACAACGGGTCACCCTCTTCGTCGGTGGCAATTACCTGCTGGCCCTGGATGTAGGGAAAGCTGGCTTCCAGCTCTTCAAGGGCGGCACCGATCAACTCGCCGAGCAGTTCTTCGACATGGCGCTTGGGGTACATTTCGGCAATGGCCGCCAGCCGTGCAGCGGCTTCTACATCCAGATGAATGGCGTATTCAGACTTGGTCAAACGACCCTTGGCGGTTTCTTCCCAATGCTGGGCCAGTTCTCGAATTTTCATGGCTACCTCAATAAAGCCTGCGATGGCAGGCGGTGATGAGCGACCAGCCGCCTGCGCGGATGACGCGGCGACTCACCGTTGAGACTAGCTGCAAGCGCCAAGGTTTAAAGTCGTTTGCGTTCGGCCTTGTCAGAAACCGACGTCGGCGGCACTCTGAAGCACCTGCGCGTCCCGGATTTCTGGCTGGAGATTGGCTGATGAGTGATATCGATGCACGCTTGCGTGAGGATGTTCACCTGCTGGGTGAGCTGTTGGGCAACACCATTCGAGAGCAGTACGGCGAGGCTTTCCTCGAGAAGATCGAGCAGATCCGCAAAGGCGCCAAGGCCGACCGTCGCGGAGCCGTTTCAGAGAAAGCCGCTGGCGATGAGTTGAGCGCCAGCCTCAACCAGTTGCAGGAGGACGAACTGCTGCCGGTGGCCCGAGCCTTCAACCAGTTCCTCAACCTGGCCAACATTGCCGAACAATATCAATTGATTCATCGGCGCGATGAATCGCAACCCGCGCCGTTCGAATCCCGGGTTTTGCCGGAGTTGCTGGCCCGTCTGCAAAGCGAAGGTCACAGCAATGAATCCCTGGCCCGGCAGTTGGCGCGGCTGGACATCGAGCTGGTGCTCACCGCCCACCCCACCGAAGTGGCCCGCCGCACGCTGATCCAGAAATACGATGCCATTGCTGCGCAACTGGCCTTGCAGGATCACCGCGACCTCACCACCGCCGAGCGCGAGCAGATTCGCGAGCGCTTGCAACGCTTGATCGCCGAAGCCTGGCACACCGAAGAAATCCGTCGGGTGCGGCCCACCCCGGTGGACGAAGCCAAATGGGGCTTTGCGGTGATCGAGCATTCGCTGTGGCACGCCATCCCCAATTACCTGCGCAAGGCCGACCAGGCCCTGCACGCCGCCACCGGCCTGCGCCTGCCCCTGGAGGCTGCGCCGATTCGCTTTGCTTCGTGGATGGGTGGCGACCGTGACGGCAACCCGAACGTCACCGCGCCGGTCACGCGCGAAGTGCTGTTGCTGGCGCGCTGGATGGCGGCGGATTTGTATCTGCGTGACATTGATCAGCTGGCCTCCGAGCTGTCGATGCAACAGGCCAGCCCGGCGTTGCAAGCCAAAGTCGGCGACAGCGTCGAACCTTATCGTGCCTTGCTAAAGCAACTGCGTGAACGCCTGCGCGCCACGCGCCAGTGGGCCCACACCTCGTTGACCAGCACCACCCCGGCGCCGGCCGAGGTGTTGCAGAACAACCGCGACCTGCTGGACCCGCTACAACTGTGCTACCAGTCCCTGCACGAATGCGGCATGGGCGTGATCGCCGATGGCCCGCTGCTCGACTGCCTGCGCCGTGCCGTGACGTTCGGCCTGTTCCTGGTGCGCTTGGATGTGCGCCAGGACTCCAGCCGTCACTCGGCGGCCATGACCGAAATCACCGATTACCTGGGCCTGGGGCGTTATGAGGACTGGGATGAGGATGCGCGTATCAGCTTCCTCACCCAGGAACTGACCAATCGGCGGCCATTGCTGCCGGGTTACTTCAAACCCTCGGCGGACACTGCCGAGGTGCTCAATACCTGCAAGGAAATCGCCGCCGCACCAGCCGCATCATTAGGTTCGTATGTCATCTCCATGGCCGGCGCCGCGTCGGATGTGCTGGCGGTGCAACTGCTGTTGAAGGAATCCGGTGTACAGCGGCCAATGCGCGTAGTGCCATTGTTCGAGACCCTGGCCGACCTGGACAACGCCGGGCCGGTGATGGAGCGCCTGTTGCAACTACCGGGTTACCGCGCGCGCTTGCAGGGCCCGCAGGAAGTGATGATTGGCTACTCGGACTCGGCCAAGGACGCCGGCACCACGGCAGCCGCCTGGGCACAGTACCGCGCCCAGGAGCGCCTGGTGGACATCTGCCGCGAGCAACAGGTGGAGCTGTTGTTGTTCCACGGTCGCGGCGGCACTGTTGGTCGTGGCGGTGGCCCGGCGCACGCTGCCATCCTGTCGCAGCCACCGGGCTCGGTAGCGGGGCGGTTCCGCACCACTGAGCAGGGAGAGATGATTCGCTTCAAATTCGGCCTGCCGGATATCGCTGAGCAGAACCTCAATCTCTACCTGGCCGCGGTACTGGAAGCGACCCTGTTACCGCCGCCGCCTCCCGAGCCTGCCTGGCGTCATCTGATGGACGAACTGGCGGCAGACGGTGTCAGCGCATACCGTGCCGTGGTGCGGGAAAATCCGCAGTTCGTCGAGTACTTCCGCCAGTCCACGCCGGAGCAGGAGTTGGGCCGTTTGCCTTTGGGCAGTCGCCCGGCCAAGCGTCGTGCGGGCGGGATTGAGAGCTTGCGCGCCATCCCATGGATCTTTGGCTGGACCCAGACGCGCCTGATGCTGCCCGCCTGGCTCGGCTGGGAAGCGGCACTGAGCAAGGCGCTGGAGCGCGGTGAAGGTCAATTGCTGGGGCAGATGCGCGAGCAGTGGCCGTTCTTTCGCACGCGCATCGACATGCTGGAAATGGTCCTGGCCAAGGCCGATGCCGATATCGCCCGTCTTTATGATGAGCGCCTGGTGCAGCCGGACCTGCTGGCATTGGGTGCGCACTTACGCGACCTATTGTCGCAGGCGTGTGACGTGGTGCTTGGCCTGACCGGCCAGTCGCAGCTGCTGGCCCATAGCCCCGACACCCTGGAGTTCATCCGCCTGCGCAACACCTACCTCGACCCCTTGCACCTGTTGCAGGCCGAGTTGCTGGCACGTTCCCGTCAGCAGGAGGCTGCCCAAGACAGCCCTCTGGAACAGGCGCTGCTGGTGTCCGTGGCCGGTATCGCGGCCGGTTTGCGCAACACCGGCTGAGGTTTTTTGCGTGTACTCAATGGCTTGCGGATAAACCGCGACGACCGCCCGGAAACGGGCGGTCGTCGTTTGAGAGGGTGGGTTGCGCTCAGGCACACCCTGGCGCTGACGCATGTGCGGCGCGGGTTTCTCCGACTTTTGGCGGCTTGTATGGTGAGGGCCCGCTGTGTATCTTGATCAGCCTTTGGCCGTTTGATCGGCCTAGAACCACATTTTTACGAGATTGGCCCCACGCGGCGAATCCGAGCGTCATCTCTATAAAAAATTGAGGAGCACATCGATGCGCGTCATTCTGCTGGGAGCTCCCGGGGCCGGTAAAGGTACTCAGGCAAAGTTCATCACTGAAAAATTCGGCATTCCACAAATCTCCACCGGCGACATGCTGCGTGCGGCCGTCAAGGCTGGCACCGAACTGGGCCTGATCGCCAAGAGCGTGATGGACAGCGGCGGCCTGGTCTCCGATGACCTGATCATCAACCTGGTCAAGGAACGCATCAGCCAGGAAGACTGCAAGAACGGTTTCCTGTTCGACGGCTTCCCACGCACCATTCCCCAGGCTGAAGCCTTGGTGAAGGCGGGCGTGGAGTTGGACGCCGTGGTCGAAATCGCGGTTGAAGACGAAGAGATCGTCCAGCGTATCGCTGGCCGTCGTGTTCACGAAGGCTCTGGCCGCGTGTACCACATCGTCTACAACCCGCCGAAAGTGGAAGGCAAGGACGATGTCACCGGCGAAGACCTGGTGCAGCGTAAAGACGACACCGAAGAAACCGTGCGTCATCGCCTGTCGGTCTACCATTCCCAGACCAAGCCCCTGGTGGACTTCTACCAGAAGCTGTCCGCAGCCCAAGGCAAGCCGAAATACAGCCACATCCCTGGTGTGGGCTCGGTAGAGGCCATCACCGCCAAGGTGCTGCAAGCACTGAGCTGATCCCTTGATCAGCGGCACAGACAACGGCCCGCTTGCGGGTCGTTGTTGTTTATACTGGCGCACTTTTTTCCGACTTGGACACCCACACCGATGAGTACCCTGCTGGCCCTGGACACCGCGACTGAAGCTTGCTCCGTTGCCTTGCTGCACGATGGCAAGGTCACGAGCCACTACGAGGTGATCCCGCGCCTGCACGCGCAGAAATTGTTGCCGATGATCAAGCAATTGCTTGAAGACGCCGGGACCACCCTAGCGGCGGTGGATGCCATCGCGTTCGGCCGTGGCCCCGGTGCATTCACTGGCGTGCGCATCGCCATCGGCGTGGTGCAGGGCCTGGCCTTTGCGCTGGAGCGCCCGGTGTTGCCGGTGTCCAACCTGGCGGTACTGGCCCAGCGCGCGTTGCGTGAGCACGGGGCGTCGCAAGTGGCAGCGGCAATTGATGCGCGCATGGATGAGGTTTACTGGGGTTGCTACCGTGAGACCGCAGGCGAAATGCGCCTGGTCGGTGCGGAAGCGGTGCTGGCCCCCGAAGCGGCGCAGTTGCCCGCTGACGCCAGCGGCGATTGGTTCGGTGCCGGCACGGGCTGGGGTTATGGCGAACGCATCAAGGTGACCTGTGCCGAGCAGGACGCAGCGATGTTGCCACACGCCGAAGACCTGCTGGCGTTGGCACGTTTCGCATTCGAGCGCGGCGAGGCGATTGCGGCGGACCAGGCAGCACCGGTGTACCTGCGCGATAAAGTCGCGCAGACCAAGGCCGAACGCGGGATTATTTGACGCCAAAAATGTGGGTGTTACGCGGCAAATTTCGCCAATCGTCAGAATTTGCCTGGGTTTTTAAACCTTTTACAAATTATGTGTTCTAGTTATCACCAGAGCATTTGCGCGCCATGGAAAGTGCCGCTAAATTGCCATCATTGATACCGAGTCTGCATGTATGCGTATAGACGGTTTTTCCTCACAGTCGTACCCCCTCAAGCGTAAGCCGCGCAAGGCGAGCGTGACGGTAGACGAGTCCGTCGAGGATTCACCGGACTTCATCGAAGTACACACCGATACGCCTTCCAAAGCTCAAGGCGCCTCGAGCGCACGCATAAGCGGCGTTCCTGCCCGTCAGCAAGACATGGTCTTTCCCCGTTCCATGAGCAAAAGCGTTGCCACCGCCTTGGCCAGCTACCTGACCACCGCCGGCTTTGTCGAATGGGATATGGAAGTGCTGGGTCTCGATATCCATATCTGATGCGTTTGCCTTATTACATCGGCTGCCCGTCCTGGAGTGAAAACGCCTGGCGCGAGTACCTGTATCCCGTTGAGGCACGTTCCAGCGATTACCTCGGGCTCTATTCCCAGGTCTTCAACGCCGTTGAGGGCAATACCACTTTTTATGCTCGCCCCTCGGCCGCCACTGTGCAGCGCTGGGCCGAAATCATGCCTGATGATTTTCGCTTCACCGCCAAATTTCCCGGCGATATCAGCCATGCTGGCGATTTGCGTGAACAGTTGCCGGCGGCAGAAAGTTTTGTCGGCTTGATGAGCCCTTTGGGTGAGCGCGTTTCACCGCTGTGGCTGCAGCTCTCGAAGAGCTTTACGCCGCCACGCCTGGCGGAGCTGGCTGGATTTCTCGATGGCATTGATCGGCCGCTGGCCGTGGAGGTGCGTCATGAACAGTTCTTCGCCAAGGGTGATGCTGAGCGCATGCTCAACCGCCTGTTGCGCGATCGCGGTGTCGAGCGCATCTGCCTCGATCCACGTGCCCTGTTCAGTTGTACCTCTACCTCCGAAGCGGTGCTGCATGCCCAGTCCAAAAAGCCCCGGGTGCCACCGCGCCCAGCGGCCCTGACGCAGTTTCCCCAGGTGCGCTTTATCGGGCATCCGGACCTTGAGGCCAATGACCCGTTCCTGATTCCCTGGGTGGAAAAGATCGCCAGTTGGATCGAAGAGGGCCGCACGCCCTATATGTTCCTGCACACCTCGGACAATCGTCTCGCGGCACAACTGGCGCTGCGCTTCCACGCCAAGCTGATGGTGCGCCTGCCAGGGCTACCGCCGCTGCCTGCCTTGCATCGAGAACCCGTGGCGGAGCAGCTCGGACTACTTTGAGGGTTGAGCCGTGGGTATGGTCAAGACATTGAGTGTGTTGCTGGTGCTGGTGGGCGCCTTTGCGCTGGCTGTCTGGCGGGGTTGGGTGCCGCCTGAATGGAACCCCTGGGCGCCCTTGGATGTGCGAGCGAGCCCCAACCTGTTGACGCGCTACAAGCTCAGTCGTTTGCAGGATGATCCAGCGCTGTGTGACCAGGTGTTGAACACCTCTGGTCTGCGCGTGAGCCGCCAGGCCGATACATCGGCGGATGCGGCATGCCCCTTGCGTAATATTCTGCGTGTGCAGGGCGCTGACGTGGCCTTGAGCAGCAGCTTTCTCGCCAGTTGCCCGCTGGCGGTGGCGTTCGCCTTGTTCGAGCGCCACAGCCTGCAGCCGGCGGCTCAAGCGGTATTTGGCCAGGCGGTGAGCCGCGTCGAGCATTTGGGCAGTTTTGCCTGCCGTAACATCTACAATCGCGCCGACGGGAGGCTCAGCCAGCATGCCTCGGCCAATGCCCTGGATATCGCCGGTTTTCGCCTGGCCGATGGGCGCAGCATCAGCGTGCTCAAGGATTGGCCAGGTCAGGGCGACAGCGCGCGTTTCCTGCGTTTGGTACGCGATGGCGCCTGTGATGATTTCAACGTGGTGTTGAGCCCGGACTACAACGCCGCCCATCGCAACCATTTCCATCTGGACATGGGGCGTTGGTGGGTGTGTCGCTAGGGTTCAGGCGGCCAGGCGCAGGTTGTGGGTCACCAGCGGGCGTGCCCAGTAGTAATCGAAATCCAGGGCCTTTTGCTGCGCCAGCAGTTCTTCTTCGGGGTACGGCGTGGCGGCCGGTGGCAGCAGGTCCAGCTCGAATTCGGCAATTGGCAGGTGCAGGGGGCGTGGTTGTGGCGCCGGGCCTGGCTCGGGTAGCGGTTGGCCGGCGTTCAGCACGATGGGGCGCACCCACTCGCTCTCAAACGCTTGCTGGCGTTGCTGGGCGACTATTTCTTCTTCCGGGAACGGCGTCGCGGCCGGTGGCAGCAGCTCGGTTTCGAACTCGGCAATTGGCAGGAAGAGCGGTTCCGGCGGGGCGATCTCGGTGTCTTTCACATCGCACTCACGCTGGGTGAGGATCTGCGCCAGCAGGTCGGCGCCTTCGCGGGGTTCAACCGCCGGGTCTGCCGGGGCAGACGTCTTGGCGGCGAGCGCGTCCGGCGTTTCACCGAGCTGCTCGGCCAACGCGCGGGCAAAGAAGTCCTGCCACACATGACTCACCCCGGCCAGCGCTTGGGTATTGCGCAGGCCGTAATGGTTGTGGGTCGGCAGTACACCGATGGAAAGGGGAAGAATGTCTGACATTTTTCTCGGTCGACGCTCAGCTCTGGCAAAATACCTGACTGTAATTTTTATCGGCTGTTGTTTGCCGATCCTTAATTTTTTTGAGCGTGGCGATTGATGAACGAACAACCAGCGGCCAGCCGCATCCAGGTCCAAGCCTTGGCTGACAGCTTCCAGGCCCGCGCTGAACAGTGGGCTTCGCTGCTGGGGTTGCCTCTGCAGGTGGCCGATGCGGATTTTTCCCTGCAAGTGGGGGAGCACGGTTTGCAGTTGCAACAGCTTGGGCCTGATGCGCCAGGGCCGGTGCGGGTCGACTTTGTCGAAGGCGGCGCGGCGCATCGGCGATTGTATGGTGGTGGCAGCGGGCAGATGATCGCCAAGGCGGTGGGCATCGCCCAGGGCGTGCGCCCGCGAGTGCTGGATGCCACGGCTGGCTTGGGCAAGGACGCGTTCGTGCTGGCCAGCCTCGGGTGTGAGATGAGCCTGATCGAGCGCCAGCCGTTGATCGGCGCCTTGCTCGAAGATGGCCTGGCACGCGCTGCCGAAGATTTTGACGTGGCGCCGATTGTGGCGCGCATGAAGCTGCTCAAGGGCAACTCCATCGACGTGATGCTCAATTGGCAGGGCGAGCCGCCTCAGGTGATCTACCTGGACCCAATGTTTCCGCACCGTGAGAAAACTGCCCTGGTGAAGAAGGAAATGCGCCTGTTCCGGCCGTTGGTGGGCGATGACCCGGATGCACCGGCGTTGCTTGCGGCCGCTCTGGCTTTGGCCAGCCATCGGGTGGTGGTCAAGCGGCCGCGCAAGGCACCCTGTATTGAGGGGCCGAAGCCAAGCCATGCGCTGGATGGCAAGTCCAGCCGCTACGACATTTATCCCAAGAAAGCGCTCAAGCCGTAAGCTGCAAACAGCAGCACTTATCTCCCAGGTGCGGCGAGATCCAACTGTGGGAGCTGGCTTGCCTGCGAAGACGGCCTGACAGCCGATGCCTATCTCTCTGGCGCGCCGCAATCCCAATGTGGGCTTGCCTGCGATGACGGCCTGAAAGCCGACACCTATCTACCTGACGCCGCGCTATCCAAACAAGCGGGCTTGCTCGCGAAGGCTGCCTGGCAGTCAACACAGTTGGATTGTGTACATATCCATTGCTGCGGTAACGGCTACTTAGGGTTCCGCCCTGACGGCGGGTCACTTTGGAAAAGCCGGAATGCCGGCCCAGCCCAAAGTAACCAAAGGGCTCTTGCCCCACCACTCGGCACCTCGCTTAGGCTCGGTGTGCCCGTAATCCGCCAGTGATTTGGGGGGCCGCCGCCACGCGCCATCCATGGCGCGGGGCGGCTAAACCGGCATCCCTGCCGGTTTACCCCCCAAATCCCTGTCGAATTCCGGCCAGCGTGGTTTGACGGGGCGCTTAAGATCAAAATCAAAAGCAGATCAAGAGCAGATCAAGAGCAGATCAAGAGCGACTCGCTTCGCATCGTGGTTACCGTCGGTTGCTACCGCCTATGCAGTGCTGTCGAGCCCCGTGCTGCGATAGGCCCGCATAAACAACTTCACCACGTCCTGCACATGCTCCTCGGCCTCTTGCGCACTCAATTGCCCGCCACACCCGTACAACAAACGAAAGTTCGCCGTGCCCTTGAGCAAGCAAAAAAAGTGCTCCGCGGCTTTGAACGGTGTGTCGATGCTCAGGGCGCCGCCCTGGTGAATCTTGCCGAGCAGGCGCTCCATGCCTTGCAGCATGCGCATGGGGCCGGCGTTGAAGAAGATCTGGGAGAGTTTCACGTCCTGATTGCCGGTGGTCATCATCAGGCGATGCAGGTTTACCGACTCCTCGCTGTTGATCAGCCGATGAAAGCCGCGTGCGATGTTGAGCAACACCGTCTCGACGGGCATGCCTTCAGGAAGCTCGAAGTACATCACCGGCAACTGCTCTTCACATTTGGCCACCACCGCAGCGGTGAACAGCGTCTCCTTGTCGGTGAAGTGACTGTAGACCGTGAGCTTCGATACGCCGGCCGCCAGGGCAACGGCGTCCATGCTGGTGTTCGCATAACCCTTGTCCAGGAACAGCGATTTCGCCGATTCGAGGATTGCCTGGCGTTTTGCCATGTCCTTGGGACGCCCGGGGCTTGCGGTGTTCAGAGGATTGTCGGACATTTTCACCTTTAATACTGGACTGGTGAGTTTGGTATTAATAACATACCGGCCAGTATAATTATTCCAAGCTCTATTTGCGAAAGGTCCTTCAGCATGCGCAGCGCTTTCCTGCCCCTTGCTTTGCCTGTCAGCCTGGTCTTCCTGTTGGCCGCGTGCGGCCATGAAGAAGCGGCCCAGACCACCGTACGTCCGGCCATGGTGGTGCAACCGCAGCCTTCGGCACAGGCGATGGACAGCTACCCCGGTGAGGTGCGTGCCCGTTATGAGCCGGACCTGGCCTTTCGCATCGGCGGTAAAGTCAGCAAGCGCCTGGTGGAGGAGGGCGAGCGGGTCAAGGCCAACCAGCCGCTGGCCGAACTCGACCCCCAGGACGTGCGCCTGCAACTGGAAGCGACCCGCGCTCAAGTAGCCGCTGCAGAGGCCAATCTCAGCCTGGTGCGTGCGGAACGAGATCGCTACAAGACCTTGATGGACCGGCAGATGGTCAGTCGGTCGCAGTACGACAATTCCGAAAACCTCTACCGAGCCGGTGAAGCACGCCTCAAGCAGATCAAGGCCGAGTTCGATGTGTCGAGCAACCAGGCCGGCTACGCCGTGCTGCGTGCGCCTCAGGACGGGGTGGTCGCCAAGCGTGCGGTCGAAGTGGGGCAAGTGGTTTCCGCTGGCCAGACCGTGTTCACCCTGGCCACCGATGGCGAGCGTGAAGTGTTGATCAGCCTGCCTGAACAGGGCTTTGGCCGCTTCAAGGTCGGCCAGCCAGTGTCGGTGGAGTTATGGAGCCAGCCAGAGCAACGTTTTGCCGGGCGCATTCGTGAGCTGTCTCCCGCGGCTGACCCCAAATCCCGCACTTTCGCGGCGCGTGTGGCCTTCACCGGCGGCAAAGTGCCCGCCGAACTGGGCCAAAGTGCGCGGGTTTTCATCCAGGCCGACGGTGTCATTGCGCTGTCGGTACCCTTGTCTGCCCTGAGTGCCGAAAACGGCGCGTCCTACGTCTGGCGCGTACAACCGGACAACACCCTTGAACGCACTCCCGTGCGCATTGGTGCCTTTGGCGAGAACACGGTACCGATACTGGAAGGATTGGCCGCCACCGATTGGGTGGTTGCCGCAGGCGTGCATGTACTCCATGAGGGCCAATTAGTGCGCCCGGTGGATCGCTCCAACCGTGTGGTTAATCTGGCGGCCAAGGAGTAGTCCCCATGGGTTTCAATCTTTCCGAGTGGGCGTTGCGTAATCGCCAGATCGTACTGTTCCTGATGATCCTGCTGGCCGTGGTTGGCACCTTGTCCTACACCAAGCTGGGGCAAAGCGAAGACCCGCCCTTTACCTTCAAGGCCATGGTGATCAAGACCAACTGGCCCGGGGCCACGGCCCAGGAGGTATCGCGCCAGGTCACCGAGCGAATCGAGAAAAAACTCATGGAGACCGGTGAGTACGAACGCATCGTGTCGTTCTCCCGCCCCGGTGAATCCCAGGTCACCTTTATTGCCCGTGATTCGATGCGTTCGGCGCAGATTCCCGAGCTGTGGTATCAGGTGCGCAAGAAAATCAGCGACATCCGCCACACCTTGCCGCCGGATATCCAAGGGCCGTTTTTCAACGATGAGTTCGGCACCACGTTCGGCAATATCTACGCCCTGACCGGCGACGGATTCGACTATGCCGTGCTCAAGGACTACGCCGATCGCATCCAGATCCAGCTGCAACGTGTCCCGGATGTGGGCAAGGTCGAGTTGCTCGGCTTGCAGGACGAGAAGATCTGGATCGAGCTGTCCAACCTCAAGCTCGCTACCCTCGGCTTGCCTTTGGCTGCGGTACAGCAGGCGTTGCAGGAACAAAATGCGGTGTCCACCGCCGGCTTCTTTGAAACCCCTACCGAGCGCGTGCAATTGCGCGTTTCTGGCAACTTCAAGACGGTGGAAGAGATCCGCAACTTTCCGATACGCGTGGGGGATCGCACTTTCCGCATCGGTGACGTGGCTGACATCCATCGAGGTTTCAACGACCCACCGGCACCGCGCATGCGCTACATGGGCGCAGATGCCATCGGCCTGGCCGTGGCCATGCGCGACGGTGGCGACATCCTCGTATTGGGCAAGGCCCTTGAAACGCAATTCGCACGCCTGCAAAAGAACCTTCCGGCAGGGATGGAGCTGCGCAAAGTGTCGGACCAACCAGCAGCGGTAAAGACCAGCGTCGGCGAGTTTGTCCAGGTATTGGCTGAAGCGTTGGCGATTGTTTTGCTGGTGAGCTTTTTCTCCCTCGGCGTGCGCACCGGCATGGTCGTTGCCCTGACGATTCCGCTGGTACTGGCGATGACCTTTGCCAGCATGTATTACCTGGGCATCGGCCTGCACAAGATTTCCCTTGGCGCCTTGGTCCTGGCCCTGGGCTTGTTGGTAGATGACGCGATCATCGCCGTGGAAATGATGGCGATCAAAATGGAGCAGGGCTACGACCGGCTCAAGGCTGCGAGTTTCGCCTGGACCAGCACCGCGTTCCCTATGCTCACCGGCACCCTGATCACGGCGGCGGGCTTCTTGCCAATTGCCACCGCGCAATCGAGCACCGGGGAATACACCCGCTCGATCTTCCAGGTGGTGACCATCGCACTGCTGGCCTCTTGGGTGGCAGCCGTGGTGTTTGTGCCGTACCTGGGGGAAAAACTCCTGCCCGACCTGGCGAAGATTCACGCCGCCAAACACGGTACCGACGGCCCGGACCCTTACGGCACACCCTTCCATCAGCGTGTAAGACGTCTGGTGGAGTGGTGCGTGCAACGGCGTAAAACCGTGATCGTGCTGACCTTGCTGCTGTTTATCGGCTCGGTTGCACTGTTCCGCTTCGTGCCGCAACAGTTCTTCCCGGCTTCCGGTCGCCTGGAGTTGATGGTCGACCTGAAACTGGCCGAGGGCGCTTCGCTCAGCAACACCGCCGAACAGGTCAAACGCCTGGAGGCGTTGCTCAAGGAGCATGCCGGCATCAACAACTATGTCGCCTACGCGGGCACCGGTTCGCCGCGGTTTTACCTGCCACTGGACCAGCAATTGCCCGCTGCCAGCTTCGCCCAGTTTGTGGTGTTGGCTAACACCATCGAGGAGCGAGAAAGCCTGCGCACCTGGCTGATCGAAACCCTCAACGAGCAATTTCCCGACCTGCGTTCGCGTGTCACACGGCTGGAGAACGGCCCACCCGTAGGCTACCCGGTGCAGTTTCGCGTGACCGGCGAGCACATCGAAGAGGTGCGCGCGCTGGCGCGCAAAGTGGCGGCGAAGGTTCGCGAAAATACCCATGTGGTCAATGTGCACTTGGACTGGGAAGAGCCAAGCAAAATCGTGTACCTGAATATCGACCAGGACCGTGCCCGCGCCCTCGGCGTGAGCACTGCCAACCTGGCGAAATTCCTGCAGAGTTCCCTGACCGGCTCCAGCGTCAGCCAGTACCGTGAGGACAACGAATTGATCGAGATCCTCCTGCGCGGCACGGTGCATGAGCGTAGCGAACTGTCGCGCCTGCCGAGCCTTGCCGTGCCCACCGACAATGGTAAAAGCGTGGCGCTGTCGCAAATTGCCACCCTCGAATATGGCTTCGAAGAGGGCATCATCTGGCATCGCAACCGCTTGCCCACGGTGACTGTGCGGGCCGATATCTATGGCAAGGAACAGCCGGCGACCCTCGTGCAGCAGATCTTGCCGACGCTCGCGGATGTACGTGCCGAACTGCCGGACGGCTACCTGCTGGAAGTGGGCGGCACGGTTGAAGATTCAGCGCGTGGGCAAAACTCGGTGAAGGCCGGCGTACCGCTGTTTATCGTGGTGGTGCTGACCTTGCTGATGCTGCAACTGCGCAGCTTTTCGCGTACGGCGATGGTCTTTCTCACCGCACCGTTGGGGCTGATCGGCGTGACCCTGTTCCTGCTGGTATTCCACCAACCCTTCGGCTTCGTCGCCATGCTTGGCACCATCGCGTTGTCGGGAATGATCATGCGGAACTCGGTGATTTTGGTGGACCAGATCGAGCAAGACATCAAGGCCGGCCTGACACCTTGGCAGGCAATTATCGAAGCTACGGTTCGACGCTTTCGCCCGATTGTTCTGACGGCACTGGCGGCGGTGCTGGCGATGATTCCGCTGTCGCGCAGTGTGTTCTTCGGGCCGATGGCCGTTGCGATCATGGGAGGGTTGATCGTGGCTACGGCATTGACCTTGCTCTTTCTTCCGGCGCTTTATGCCGCGTGGTTTCGCGTCAAAAAGGACGCTGGATAATCAGGCTGTCATCTCGGTTGTCGGGGCGTAGAGCGTACGCGCCCCCTCACCGTTGGCATGCGGCAGAATGAGCAATTTTCCTATGTGAGAGATAGGAAGCTCACTACACGGGGCTAGGAACCTTTCCTTATTGATTGCCACTCAATGTTACCTGGTTGGCAGGTACCTACTGCTCTTGCTCGTCGGCAGAAACAGTAGTGATTGGAATGAATTTAAGGAGTTCGCCATGTGTATAGCTAGTTTGAAGGCTTTTCTGCGTCCGCCCAGCAGGCCAAAACCTCCTGAAAAGTGTAAACCCAGCCCTCCGGAGCGTTGTAAGACCAAGCGTCCTGGGTATTGCAAACCCAAGCCGCTTGAGAGTTTCAGACCCAAACCTCCTGAGGAATGCAAACCCAAACCTCCTGAAGAGTGCAATCCCGAGCCCCCTGCGAAGTGTTGCTACATAAAAATCGTTGAGCTGACGATTGTCATGAAGGCGGCCATAAAATACTGACTTTGAGGCTCTTTTTTGCGCAAACGCCTCGAGAATACGAGGCGCTTGTGCGGGGGGCAGGGCAGATCGGCAGGTTTTACAGCGCGCCAAACACCTTCTTGGCCAAGCTGGTAGCCGCAGCCGCTGGATTCTTGCGAATCGTTTCTTCCTGCTGCGCAATCATCTTGAACAACCCATCCAGGGCCTGCTCGGTCACGTAGTTCTCAACGTTGGCGCTCTTGGCATCCACCGCGCCAAAGGCCGCGGCCTTGCCGGCCAGGGCGTTGTACTGCTGGGCCACGCCGACTTTGTCGGTGGCGGCCTTGACGATAGGCAGGAACTTGGCGCGAATCTCTTCACGGCTGCTTTTGTTCAGGTACTGGGTGGCGGAGTCCTGGCCACCGCTGAGAATACCCTTGGCGTCGGTCACGCTCATGTTCTTCACAGCGTTGACCAGGATCGGCTGGGCCTGGGTCACGGCGGTTTCTGCGGCCTTGTTCATGCTGGTTTCCAGCTGCGTGACCTGGTCACCCATGCCGAACATTTTCAACTTGTCGGCGACTTTGCCGAGTTTGCCCGGCAGGCCGATCTTCACGTCCGGGTTGTTACTGAAACCACCGGGCGTCCCGAGTTGTTTCACAGCAATCTGTGCACCTTGAGTCAAGGCATCCTTGAGGCCGCCGCTGGCGTCACCCTGGGACAGGCTGCCGAGATCCAGAGCCATGGCGTTGGCGCCGAATAGCAAGCCAGCACACAGGGCGGTGAGGCGAAGAGATTTGCGGAGCATGGGCGCTTCCTTACGAAGTGGGAATGATCAGTGTGCGGCTGCATCCACGCGCAGGCGCAGCGGTTGTGGGTCCTGGCCGTTGAGCTGCACCGTGTACCGCTCGGTGGTGATAAACAGTAGCTTGCCGTCCAGCTCGATGCGAGCGCTGACCGAGTATGTGTGGCCTGGCTTAACCTGGGCCGGGTCATAGCTCAGGTGAAACGGCAGCGGCACCTGGCCTTTGACCGGGCCTTTCTGTTCGGCGAGGGTCACGGCCGGGGCGTCCATCAGGGACACGTCCTGCAGGCTGACACTCAAGGTGGCGGCTGGCGGCAGGGCGATGCGTTGAAGGTAGAACACTTCGCCGTCGAGGCTGGCCTTCGGGGTTGGGGTCATCGAGTGGCAGGCTCCGAGCAGGGCGGTCAGGCCCAGGAGGATGAGTTTTTTCAAGGTGCGGCTCCTTTTCAACGGCGCCGGAATCCGCCCGGCGCCTCATTCAGTCTAGCGCTTTGCTTCAGGGTTGACGGCAACCGGTTCGGCCGCAGCCTCGGCTGCGCCGTCCACGCGGTGCAAGGCAACCTGGCGGATCGACAGGCGAATATCCGCCGGCAGTACGCGTTTGGCGGCGCCTTCGGCCAGTTCGCCGAGCAGGTCGTGATAGCCCAGCTTGCCGGCTTCATCGCGGCGCAGCACATCTTGCTCCAGCAACGTCTGGATAAAATGTCGGAAAAGACTCTTGTCGAAGAATTCCGGGGCATTGAGGCCGTGCAGGATCGACAGGCGCTGGGCCATGATCGTGCACAGGTCTTCCAGCTCTTCGGCGCTGATGCTGTTCTGGCCGCTGTTGAGCAGTAACGAGATCGCCATGTAGAAACGTTGCAGGGTCTGGGCGATGCTCTTGGACAGCAGCGTCAGCAGCACAAAGTGCCGCGAACTCGGCGCCGGGCGCAGGTATACGGCGTTTTCGAAACGCAGCAGGCCTTGTTCGACAAACGCGTCCAGCCACTGGTCGACCACGCTGTCCAGATCCTCCAGCGACCAACGGATAAACAGCTCCGATTGCAGGTACGGGTAGAGCGCGTGGGTGTAGCGCAGGATCTGTTCGCGGGTCATGCGCGAACTGCTCTGGAAGAAGCTCGCCAGCAACGCTGGCAGGGCGAAGATGTGCAGCACATTGTTGCGGTAGTAGGTCATCAGGACGGCATTCTGCTCATCCAGATAAACGATTTTGCCCAGGGCGTCGCTCTGTTCGGACAACAGGTTCATGTCCTTGACGTGCTTGATCAGCGCCAGGCCATCGCCATCCGGCAGAGTGGTATGGGGCGAGTAGGGCACACGACGCAACAACGCCAGGTACAGGTCCAGTTGGCGGGCCATGGCCTGTTCATCCAGCGCCAGGCGAGTGGTGGACAGTAGCGCCAGCGCGACCAGGTTCACCGGGTTCACCGCAGCGGCTTCGTTCAAGTGGCGCGCCACCTGTTCGCCGAGGCGATTGGTGGTCTCGTTGAGCCACGCCGGTTTGTAGTTCGGCCCCAGTTCCTGGGCGCGCCAGTCCGGTTGCTCGGCGTCGAGGAACTCCGCCAGCTTGATCGGCTCACCGAAGTTGACCGCCACTTGGCCGAAGCGCTGCTTGAGCGCGCCGACCACTTTGAAAATATCGAAGATCGACTCTTTCTTCTTGCTCGCGCCACGCAGTTCGCCCAGGTAAGTGCGGCCTTCGAGCACGCGCTCATAGCCGATATACACCGGCACGAACACGATGGGCATGCGCGAGGAACGCAGGAAGCTGCGCAAGGTGATCGCCAGCATGCCGGTTTTCGGTTGCAGCATGCGCCCGGTGCGCGAGCGCCCGCCTTCGACGAAGTATTCCACCGGGAAACCCTTGGTAAACAGGGTGTGCAGGTATTCGTTGAACACCGAGGTGTACAAAGGGTTGCCCTTGAAGGTGCGGCGCATGAAAAACGCACCGCCACGGCGCAGCAGGCTGCCGATCACCGGCATGTTGAGGTTGATGCCGGCGGCGATGTGCGGCGGGGTCAGGCCGTTCTTGAACAGCAGGTAGGACAGCAGCAGATAGTCGATGTGGCTGCGGTGGCAAGGCACGTAGATCACCTCGTAGCCTTGGGCCACCTTTTGCACGCCCTCGATGTTATTGACCTTGATACCGTCGTAGATCTTGTTCCAGAACCAGCTCAATACCACTTCCAGGAAGCGGATCGCGGTGTAGGTGTAATCCGAGGCAATCTCGTTGCCATAGCGCAGGGCCAGGGCCTTGGCTTTTTCCGGGGCGATCTTTTCGCGTTCGGCTTCATCCGCAATGGCTTGGCGTACCAGCGGCATATTGACCAGGCCCTTGACCAGATTACGCCGGTGGGACAGGTCGGGGCCGATCACTGCCGTCTTCAGGTTACGGAAGTGCACACGCAGGATGCGCTGGGCCATGCGTACGGTGCGTTCGTGGCCTTTATTGTGCTCGATCAATTCACGCAGGTTGATAGGCGCGGAGAATTGCACGCGGGTCTTGCGCCCCAGGATCAGGATGCTCAACAACCGGCGTAGACGCCCGGTGACCGCCCAGCTGTCGGCGAACAACAGCTTCCACGGGCTGGACTCGCTTTCGGGGGATTGGCCCCAGAACACACTGACCGGAATGATTTGTGCATTCTCTTCGGCGTGTTCGGTGAGGGTGTTGACCAGGCGCGTCAGGGTCGGCGGTGCACCGCGCTTGTCCTGGCGGCCGAGCCAATCCGGGTCTGGCGTGAGGTAGAAGAACGCCGCAGGCTCCATCAACGGCCCCACCGACACCGGCAGCACCGGACGTGGCAGGCCAGCCTTGGTGCACTCGGCATCGACCACCGCCAACTCGGTGAGGGAGGGTGATTGCAGGACGTAGAAAACCGGCCGGCTGCGGTCCAGGTTGAGGGTTAGGGACGACTGGTTGATCGTCTCCGAGCGAACCCAGAGGTACAACAGTCGGCGCAAGGTGCCGAACACCAGACGGCGGAACGGGGAGCGGGTCATAGGCGAGCTGCTTCAAGTGGAAAAAACCGAGCAGGCGCTCGGGCGGGTAGTGTGCCGTATTCGCCGAAAATCGGCAAAAAAGCAGCGATGTAAAGTTGAGTTGATGGTTTTTGAGCCTGTCTTATACTCGGCAGTTCAATGCGAGCGACTCAACAATAAAAAACCAGTGGGAGTGAACAGATGTCAACGCGCGAAACCGGGAATGTGAAGTGGTTCAACGATGCAAAGGGCTACGGCTTTATCCAGCGTGAGGATGGCAAGGATGTGTTTGTGCATTATCGCGCTATTCGCGGTGAGGGCCACCGTTCGTTGGCCGAGGGCCAGCAGGTGGAGTACGCCGTGGTGACGGGCGAGAAGGGCTTGCAGGCGGAGGATGTGGTGGGCCTGTAACAACGTTGTTTGATCGTTCCCACGCTCTGCGTGGGAACGCCTCTTGTGACGCTCCGCGTCACGCTTTGGGACGCAGAGCGTCCCAGGCTACTTTCCCACGCAGAGCGTGGGAACGATCTTCAGGCGGTCTTCCAGGTGATCTGTTCTTCACCGTCTTCGCTGATGCGAATCCAGGTGTCGGCACTTTCCTCACCTTCTTCCTCAACCCAGGTGCCCGGCGCGCAACGCACTTCGACGTTCAGCGCGGCAAACGCGGCGCGGGCGCAGGCAATGTCGTCGTCCCATGGGGTCTGGTCGCTTTCCAGGTACAGGCTGTTCCATTTGCCCACCGCCTTGGGCAGCCAGGTCACCGGCACGCTGCCGGCCTTGCACTTGTAGGTCTGGCCTTTCTGGACCCAGTCGGTACACGGGCCGAGTGCGGCGCCCAGCCAGGCAGCGATGGCCTTGTGATCGACGTCGGCGTCCTTCAGGTAAATCTCAATATCGGGTTGGCGCATGGATGTTCCTCGTTGCGGGATTCGAAAATCCATTCGCGGATGGGTGAATGTCAGTCATTGAAGCACGAAATAATCGTAACGCATCGACACCGTGACCTGCAGCGGCTCGGCCGCCTCGATCACCTCGTGGCGGCGCTCGGCACTGGCCCGCCAGCCGTGGGGCGTCATCGCCAGCAGGTTGGCGCGGTCCTGGGGTTCGGCCAGGCTCAGGGTGAATTCCAGGGTTTCACTGTGAGCAAGGCTCATACCGTCCGGCACCAGGGCCAGGTGTTTGTCGTCGGTGTACTCGCGTACCTCGTCGTAAAGACGCTCGCGCAGTTCCATCAAGTGGCCGCTGGTCGGGCCGACCTTCATCAAACCACCGCCGGGACTGAGCAGGCGCTTGGCCTCTTGCCAGTCCAACGGGCTGAACACGCTGGCGAGGAACTGGCAGCTGGCATCGGCCAATGGCACGCGGGCCATGCTGGCGATCAACCAGGTCAGCGCCGGGTTGCGTTTGCACGCGCGCTTGACCGCTTCCTTGGAGATATCCAGGGCATAGCCGTCGGCGTGGGGTAGGGCCTGGGCAATTTGCGCGGTGTAGTAACCCTCGCCACACCCAATGTCGACCCAGCGCTGCGGTGCACGCTCGGCGGCCAGTTCGGCCAGGCGCTTGGCCACTGGCGCATAGTGGCCAGCGTTGAGGAAGTCGCGGCGCGCCTCGACCATGGCCAGGTTGTCGCCTGGGTCGCGGCTGTTCTTGTGCTGCACCGGCAACAGGTTCAAATAACCCTGGCGCGCGCGGTCGAAGCGGTGCCCGGCCGGGCACGCCACGCCATTGTCCACGGTATTGAGCGGTGCACTGCAAATGGGGCAGGCAAGCATCAGGCGAGCAACTTGATCAGGGTCTGGTAATAGATTTCGGTCAGCACGTCGAGGTCGCTGGCCAGGATGCGTTCGTTGACCTGGTGGATCGTCGCGTTCACCGGGCCCAGTTCGACTACCTGGGTGCCCAACGTCGCAATAAAGCGCCCATCGGAGGTACCGCCGCTGGTGGACGCCTGGGTCTCGCGCCCGGTGATCGCCAGGATGCTGGCCGACACTGCATCCAACAGAGCGCCTGGCTCGGTGAGGAACGGCAGGCCCGACAGCGCCCACTCCACGTGCCAGTCCAGGCCATGTTTGTCGAGAATGGCCGCGACGCGTTGTTGCAGGCCCTCGACGGTGGATTCGGTGGAAAAACGGAAGTTGAACACCGCCGTCAGGTCACCCGGGATCACGTTGGTGGCGCCAGTACCGGAGTTGAGGTTGGAAATCTGGAAACTGGTTGGCGGGAAGAACGCGTTGCCGTCATCCCAATGCTCGGCAGCGAGTTCGGCCAGGGCCGGTGCGGCCAGGTGGATCGGGTTCTTTGCCAGATGCGGATAAGCCACATGGCCCTGTACACCGCGCACGGTCAAGGTGGCGCCAAGGGAGCCTCGGCGGCCGTTCTTGACCACGTCGCCCACCAGGCTGGTGCTCGACGGTTCGCCGACGATGCACCAGTCCAGGCGCTCCTTACGTGCGGCCAGGCGTTCGATCACGGCCTTGGTGCCGTGGTGCGCCGGGCCTTCTTCGTCGCTGGTGATCAGGAAGGCGACCGAACCCTTGTGGTCCGGGTAGTCGCTGACGAAACGTTCCGCCGCCACCAGCATCGCCGCCAGGCTGCCTTTCATGTCCGCCGCCCCACGGCCGCAGAGCATGCCGTTGTCATCAATCAACGCGTCGAACGGGTCGTTCTGCCAGGCCTGTACCGGGCCGGTCGGCACCACGTCGGTGTGACCGGCAAAACACAGCACCGGGCCTTCGTGCTTGCCGTGGGTGGCCCAGAAGTTGTCCACATCTTCGATGCGCATCGGTTCAAGCGCAAAACCGGCGTCGCCCAGGCGCTGCATCATCAGCTTCTGGCAATCGGCATCGATCGGCGTGACCGACGGGCGACGGATCAGGTCGATGGCAAGTTGAAGGGTCGGCGAAAGGTCGGCATGGGCCGTCATGGGGGGAACTCCGGAAATCGAGGCGGCGACGTTCTAACTGTAGGAGCGAGCTCGCTCGCGAAAAACTCAAGGGCACCGCGTGCATTCAGGATGCCCGCGTTATCGTTAACGATTTTCGCGAGCAAGCTCGCTCCTACAGTGATGGGTGTAAGGCACGCAAAAGGGCCGTTATCTTATAGCAAAACGGCGGCCAAGGGCCGCCGTTTAGTGCATCGCGTGACTTTTTACGCCGCCGGCGCAGCCTCAGGCGCCGTCGAAGGTTTGGGCAGCGACGACAAGAACGCCATGATCAGCGCCGCCACGTACGGCAGCGACTGTACCAGCAACATCACCACCCAGAAGCGAATGTCATTGCTCGGCAGGCCTTGCACCAGGTAGATCCCCAGCGCCGCGCCCCATAGCAGCAGCATGATGAACATTTCTTCGCGGGCTTCGGAAATCGCCACCCAGAAGCCGTGGTTATCCGCGTTTTTCGGTGTACGAAAGAACGGAATGCTGCTGGTGAAGAAGCCGTACAACACCGCTTTGGCGATGGTATGAGACAGCGCCAACCCGGCCAGTGCCGCGCAGAACGCATCTTTCAAGTTCACACCTACCGCACGACGATAGAGGAAGATGATCTTGCCGACTTTGAACGCAAACAACGCCAACGGCGGGATCGCGAAAATCAGCAATGGCGGGTCGACCCGAGTCGGCACGATGATCATTGCCGCAGACCACAACAGGGCGCCGACGGTAAAGAAGATGTTCATGCCGTCGGCCACCCACGGCAACCAGCCCGCAAGGAAGTGGTAGCGCTGGCCACGGGTCAGTTCGGTGTCTTTACCGCGCAACAGGCTGGCGGTGTGGCGCTTGATGATCTGGATCGCGCCATAGGCCCAGCGGAAACGCTGTTTCTTGAAGTCGATAAAGGTATCCGGCATCAAGCCCTTGCCGTAGCTGTCGTGGTAGTACGCTGCCGACAAGCCCTTCTCGAACACACGCAGGCCCAGTTCGGCGTCTTCACAGATGCACCAGTCGGCCCAGCCCAGCTCTTCAAGCACCGAGCGGCGGGTCATGGTCATGGTGCCGTGCTGGATGATCGCGTCACGGTCGTTACGGGTGACCATGCCGATATGGAAGAAGCCCTTGTATTCGGCGTAGCAGAGCTTCTTGAAGGTGCTTTCGTTCTGGTCGCGGTAATCCTGGGGCGACTGCACCACGGCGATTTTCGGGTCGGCGAAGTGCGGCACCATGTGCTTGAGCCAGTTCGGCGATACACAGTAGTCCGAGTCGATCACTGCGATCACTTCGGCATCCTTGGCGGTGTGCGGGATCAGGTAGTTCAGCGCGCCGCCCTTGAAACCGGCCAGGGGCGCGACGTGGAAGAACTTGAACCGCGGGCCGAGGGTTTCGCAGTAGTCGCGCACCGGCTCCCACACCGCCGGGTCCTTGGTGTTGTTGTCGATGATCAGGACTTCGTAGTCCGGATAGTCGAGGGCGGCCAGGGCATCGAGGGTCTGCTTGACCATTTCCGGTGGCTCGTTGTAGCACGGCACGTGGATCGACACTTTCGGGCGGTAGTCCGAGTCGCCTTCCACGGGCAGGAATTCACGCCGGCGCTTGTGGGTCCACACCGCTTCTGCCAGCTCATGGGCTTCGGTCAGCAACACAATGAACACGCCCAGGGCGCCGAGTGCCAGCAACACCCCGACCGTCACGCTGAACCAGGTGCTGTATTGCTGGCTGTAGTCGTAGCCGATCCAGACCAGCACCGACCCGCACAGGAACGCAATGAAGGTCAGGAAGGTACGGCCCCGCTGGCGCAGGGCCGAGCCGTCGATCATCAACAGGGTCAGGGACAGCAGCGCAAGCACCACCGAACCGATGGCCAGTACCCGCCATTGCGGAATCGCCACCACCGGGCCGTCAAAATTGAATTTCTGCTGGCGCGCGGCATTGAATACACCCCAATACGCACCCGCCGACCCTTCGTCGCTGACCTTCCACGGCTGGTCGAAGGCCTCGATCACAAAGTAGTTGTAACCCTGGCGGTTGAGCTTGTTGACCAGCGTACGCAGGTAAATCGCCTGGTCGGCCGGCGACGACTCATTGCCACCGCGCATACGGCCGTTGCTCGGCCAGCCCACTTCCGATAGCAGCAGTGGCTTTTTCGGGAAGGCTTTCTTCAGGTCCTTGGCGCGGTCGAGAACGTACTGGCCGGCCTTGTCCATTGGGATGTATTCCCAGAACGGCAGGATGTGCGCGGCGATCAGGTCGACGTGCTTGGCCAGTTGCGGGTTCTTTTCCCAGATGTGCCATTGCTCGGAGGTGGTCACCGGGACTTTCACGGCGGCGCGCACGCGGTCGAGCAGCACGATCAGGGCTTCGGGGGTGATTTCTTCACGGAACAACGCTTCGTTGCCCACCACTACGCGCACGACGCTGCGCGAGGTGTTGGCGATCTCGATAGCTCGCTGGATCTCCCGCTCGTTACGCTCAAGGTCCGGGCTGATCCAGATCCCCAGGGTCACGCGCAGGCCGAACTCTTCGGCCAGCTTGGGTATATCCCCCAGGGGGCCGTCCACCGAGTAGGTACGGATGTTGTCCGTCAGCTTGCTCATGATCGCAAGGTCCTGACGCATCTGTTCGTCGGTAGGGTACTGGCCTTTCTGCGGGTACTGGCCTTGCTGGAACGGCGAGTAGGAAAAACCGGAGATCTGATCGGGCCAGTTGGGAGCGGTGACCGGGCGGTTGATCAGCGCCCAGAAACCGGTGAACAGCGCGGCAATTGCCAGCACCACCACCAGGTTGAGTCCAAATTTACGCGATGCCATGGTTATGTCGGGTTCCAAAGGGTGCGGAACGAAAGAGGTGTCGGCCTGCGCCGAACGGCGCGCATCCTACACTGGCGCTTCCCTGAGCGTACAGCAGACAGAGAAAAGCCGGACGTTAGTCTGCGAAACTCCATCTAAGTTCTTCACTTGTAACTTGTAGCTTAAAACTTGCCGCTCCGTAGCCCTATAATGCGCGCCGGTTTTTGGGGTAATGATGATGAGTACAGAAGATCCGCGGTTTGCAGGCGTCGCCCGCTTGTACGGGCTTGAGGGCCTGGAGCGCTTGAAAGCGGCCCATGTGGCGATTGTCGGCGTCGGCGGCGTGGGTTCCTGGGCGGCGGAAGCGATTGCCCGCTGCGGGGTGGGCGAGATTTCGCTGTTTGACCTGGACGATGTCTGCGTCAGCAACAGCAACCGCCAGTTGCATGCCTTGGACAGCACCGTGGGCAAGCCCAAGGTCGAAGTGATGGCCGAGCGTTTGCGCGGTATTAATCCTGAGTGCACCGTGCACGCGGTGGCAGACTTCGTCACCCGCGACACCATGGCCGAGTACATCACCCCGACTATCGACTGCGTGATCGACTGCATCGACGCGGTCAACGCCAAGGCGGCGCTGATTGCCTGGTGCAAGCGTCGCAAGATCCAGATCATCACTACTGGCGGTGCCGGCGGGCAGATTGACCCCACGCTGATCCAGGTGTGCGACCTGAACCGCACCTTCAATGATCCGCTGGCGTCGAAAGTACGCTCTACCTTGCGCCGCGATTATGGCTTCTCGCGCACGGTGACCCGCCATTACAGCGTGCCCTGCGTGTTTTCCACCGAGCAACTGCGCTATCCCAAGCCCGATGGCAGCATCTGTTTGCAGAAGAGTTTTGTCGGTGATGGCGTGAAGCTGGACTGCGCCGGAGGGTTTGGCGCAGTGATGATGGTCACGGCCACGTTCGGCATGGTGGCGGCGACCAAGGCGGTGGACAAGATTGTGGCGGGAGTGCGCAGGCCGTCGGAGCGCATCAAACCCAGCTAAATCTCATTGCCGAACATAGATCCAGATTGTGGGAGCTGGCTTGCCTGCGATAGCGGTGTGTCAGCCACTGAAAATACTGACTGATTCGCCGCTATCGCAGCATAGGTATCTACACAACTTCGGCACGACGCTAAATCTGTGGCGAGGGAGCTTGCTCCCGTGACGGCCTGGCAGCCGACACAGATATAACTGATGCCCCGCGATCCAATGTGGGAGCTGGCTTGCCTGCGAAGACGGCCTGACAGTCAACACAGTTGGACCGTGTACATATCCATTCCTGCGGTAGCGGCCACTTAGGGTTCCGCTTTT
>NZ_BCBO01000029.1:0-86355 GCF_001320835.1 Pseudomonas sp. NBRC 111138
GGTTACCGTTGAGCTAACAGAGTTATGTAGATACCTATGGCTATCGCAGGCAAGCCAGCTCCCACATTATTTCTGTGTACGCGTCAGGTCTCGCATGCGTTGCAGTACGGCATTCAAGCCATTGCTGCGCGACGGCGATAGTTGGCGCGACAGGCCCAGTTGATTGAACCAGCCGGGCAGGTCGACCGCTTGCAATTGATCAGCCGACAAGCCGTTGACCCGCGCCAGCAGCAACGCCACCAACCCACGGATCATGCGCGCCTCGCCGCTGGCGGCAAACTGCCAATGACCGTCCTGCAGGCGGCCCACCAACCACACTAGGCTTTCACAACCTTGCACCAGGTTAGCGTCGACCTTTTCGTCATCAGCCAGGGCGGGCAAGCGTTCACCCCATTGCATCAGCATCCGTGCGCGCTGCTCCCAGCTGCCCACGGCCTGGAAGGCTTCCAGCGCGGCTTGTGCCTCCAGCGGCAAGCTCATCGCAGCATGTCCAGCGCCTGGTCCAGCGCTTCAAAAAAGCGTTCCAGGTCGTCGGAATCGTTGTAGAGCGCCAGGGAAACGCGGATAGCGCCTGACAGATGCATTGCCTTCAACAATGGCATCGCGCAGTGATGACCGGCACGCACTGCAATGCCTTGCTCGGTCAGCAGGTGGGCGAGGTCGGCGTTGTGCACGCCCTCCACCACAAAACTCACCAGCGCCACCTGCGGCGATCCCAGCACGCGCACGCCATTGCGTGCCTTAAGCCCACGCAGCAGGTAGTCATGCAGGGCGGCTTCGTGGGCGATCACCGCCGAGGCATCCAGCGAGCTCAGGTAATCCAGGCTCGCGCCCAGGCCGATCACGCTGGCAATCGGTGGGGTGCCGGCTTCAAAGCCCAGCGGCGCGGGGCGAAAGCTGGCGCTGTGGTAGTCGGCCTGTTGCACCATCTCGCCGCCGAACTGCCAGTGGCGCAGGTGGTGCAGGGTCTCATTACGGCCATACAGCACGCCGACGCCGTCCGGGCCGTAGAGTTTGTGGCTGGAGAACACGTAGAAGTCGCAGCCCAGGGCCTGTACGTCGTGGCGGCCATGGACGATGCCTTGGGCGCCGTCCACCACCGTGAGGGCGCCATGTGCCTGGGCCAGCGCCAGCAAGGCTTGCAGCGGCTGCCAGGCACCGAGCACGTTGGACAACTGGCTCACCGCCAGCAGGCGCGTGCGCGGGCCAATCAAGCGGGCCGCGGCGTCCAGGTCGATTACGCCTTCATCGTCCAGGGGTAATACCACCAGCGTGAGCGCGCGGCGTTTGGCCAATTGCTGCCAGGGCAACAGGTTGGCGTGGTGTTCCAGGGCGCTGATGGCAATCTCATCGCCCGCATTGAATAAGTGTTCCAGGCCATAGGCCAGGAGGTTCAGCGCAGACGTTGCGCCGTGGGTAAACACAACCTGCCCGCTGTCACCTGCGTTCAACCACTGCGCGACCTTGCTGCGGCTGTCTTCAAAGGCCTGGGTAGCATGGGCCCCGGGCAAATGCTGGGCACGGTGCACATTCGCTGCGCCATTGGCGTAGTAATGATTGATGGCATCCAGCAGGGCTTGGGGTTTTTGCGTGGTGGCGGCGCTGTCCAGATAGATCTGGTCTTGCCGTTGCAGGGTGGCGATGGCCGGGAAGTCGGCGCGCCAGGGGGAGGGCACAAGCATGGTGATCAAGACTCGTATAAGCGAGCCGCCCCCGAGGGTGCGGCCCGCTAGTGGCATCGAGTGGCTGCTTAGTTGTGAGCGTGCAGCGCTTCGTTCAGTTCGATGGCCGATTTGTGGGTTTTGCACTCCACGGCACCGGTCTCGGAGTTACGACGGAACAGCAGGTCCGGCTGGCCAGCCAACTCGCGTGCCTTGACCACCTTGACCAGTTGGTTCTGCTCGTCCAGCAGGGCAACCTTGGTGCCGGCGGTGATGTAGAGGCCCGACTCCACGGTGTTGCGGTCGCCCAATGGGATACCGGTACCGGCGTTGGCGCCGATCAGGCAGCCTTCGCCCACCTTGATCACAATATTGCCGCCGCCCGACAGGGTGCCCATGGTGGAGCAACCGCCGCCCAGGTCCGAGCCCTTGCCGACGAATACGCCCGCCGATACGCGGCCTTCGATCATGCCCGGGCCTTCGGTGCCCGCGTTGAAGTTGACGAAGCCTTCGTGCATCACGGTGGTGCCTTCGCCCACGTACGCGCCCAGGCGGATACGTGCAGCGTCAGCGATACGTACGCCAGCGGGTACGACGTAGTCGGTCATTTTCGGGAACTTGTCCACCGAGAACACTTCCAGCAGGTCGCCACGCAGGCGCGCTTCCAGTTGGCGCTCGGCCAGTTCATTGATGTCGATAGCGCCCTGGCTGGTCCAGGCCACGTTCGGCAACTGCGGGAACACACCGGCCAGGCTCAGGCCGTGGGGCTTGACCAGGCGATGGGACAGCAGGTGCAGCTTGAGGTAGGCCTCAGGCGTGGAGGTCAGTGCGGCGTCTTCGGCCAGCAAGGTCGCGACCAGCGGCGTGTGGCTTTCAGCCAGGCGGCTGAGCAGGGCGGCCTGGGCAGCATCGACGCCTTTGAGCGCGTCGGCCAGTTGCAGGGCCTGGCTCACGGTGAAGGTGATCGCCTGGTTGCCTTCGGTGTAACCGAGGATCGGTGCGATGGCGGCAACGATTTCAGCCGATGGATTGAGCAAGGGTTGTGCGTAAAACACTTCCAGCCAAGCACCTTGGCGGTTCTGAGTGCCGACGCCGAAGCCCAGGCTGAACAGGGAATTGGACATGCTGTTACCTCTACAAAAATGGAAGGCTGGCCTACTTGAGGGCCGCCGAATAACTATCTGGCTTGAAGCCAATCAGGGTTCTGTCACCGAGATCGAGCACCGGGCGCTTGATCATCGAGGGTTGTGCGAGCATCAATTCAATGGCTTTCGACTGATCGAGATCGGCTTTGCGTTCGTCTTCGAGTTTGCGAAAGGTGGTGCCCGCACGGTTCAAAACCACCTGCCAACCGTGCTCGTTGCACCATTGGGTCAAGTGTTCGCGGTCGATACCGGCCGTTTTGTAGTCATGGAACGCATAGCTCACCCCGTGCTCATCGAGCCACGTGCGCGCCTTTTTCATGGTGTCGCAGGCTTTGATGCCGAAAAGGTGCAAGGTTTTGCTTGAAGCACTCAAGGAATTGCCCCCCTTTGGACGTATGAAAATGAAAGATCGCCGATTATGCCACGACCAGCGGGTTTCGGCGCCGCTCGTCAACAGCGTGCGACTTTTGTGCAAAGTGCCAGTGCGCAGCATAGGCGAGTAACATAGCCAGGTAACATAGCCGGGTAATATGGCACTTCAACGGCCAGTTGTTGCCTGATGTGTCGTTGCGAGTCGATTGTCCGGGAAACCCGCGTTATGCAAACCGCCTACACCGTTCTTATCCTGCTGATGCTGGTCAGCTTTTCGCGCCTGATCGGGCGCATCATCCCACTGCCCTTGCCCCTGGTGCAGATCGCCGCCGGCGCCTTGTTGGCCTGGCCCACGTTGGGGCTGCATGTGGCGCTGGACCCTGAGCTGTTCCTGTTTCTGTTCCTACCGCCACTGTTGTTTTCCGATGGTTGGCGCATGCCCAAGCGCGAGTTGTGGCACCTGCGTGGCCCGATCCTGACATTGGCGGTGGGGCTGGTGCTGTTCACCGTGGTGGGCGCCGGTTACTTCATTCATTGGTTGCTGCCCTCGATCCCCTTGCCGGTGGCCTTTGCCCTGGCAGCGGTGCTCTCGCCGACGGACGCCGTGGCGGTGTCGGCCATTTCCCAGAACCGTTTGCCCAAGCCGCTGATGCACATGCTCCAGGGCGAGGCCTTGATGAATGACGCGTCGGGCCTGGTGACTTTCAAGTTCGCCCTGGCCGCGGCGTTGACCGGAGTCTTTTCCCTGGCGGATGCCAGCCTGACGTTTGTGTTGGTGGCGGTGGGCGGGCTGGCGATCGGCGTGGCGTTGAGCTGGTTGGTCGGCCGCCTGCGCGCCTGGATGATCGCGCGCGGGTGGGATGACCCGGCGACCCATGTGGTGTTCATGTTGTTGCTGCCCTTTGCTGCGTACGTACTGGCTGAACGCCTGGGCGCGTCCGGCATCCTCTCGGCGGTGGCAGCGGGCATGATGCAAAGCTGGCTCGACCTGCTGCCGCGCCAGACCAGCACGCGCTTGCTCAACCGCAGCGTGTGGTCGTTGGTGGAGTTTGCCTTTAACGGCCTGATCTTCCTGCTGCTCGGTCTGCAACTGCCTGACATCATCAAGGCCGTGGTCAGCCATGAAACCACGCTGTGGCCCACCTTGATGTATCGCTGCCTGGATGTGGTGGCGATCTTCCTGGTGCTGGTGGTATTGCGCTTCATCTGGGTGCAAAGCATCTGGCGGCTGTCGGGGTTGCTGCGCAGGCTACGTGGCAAAAACGCGCTGACCCTGGTGCCGACGGCCCGTTCCTGCTGGTTGTTGACCGTCGGCGGTGTACGCGGTGCGGTGACCCTGGCGGGCGTCATGTCGGTGCCCTTGCTGTTGGCGCCTGGCCAGGATTTCCCTGAGCGTGACCTGCTGATCTTTATCGCTGCCGGTGTGATCCTGTTATCACTGGTCGCTGCCTGTATCGCGCTGCCGCTGCTGTTACGCGGCGTCGAGAATAGCCCGGATGAAAAACGCCACAAAGAAGTGCGCGAAGCCTGGAAAAAGACCGCCGTGGCCGCGATTCATGCACTGGAGGCCGACGAGCCAGCCGAGGCCGACACGCCGGACGCCGCCCAGGCGGCATTGGCTACCGAACTGAAGGCACGGCTGATGTCGGAATATCGCCATCAATTGGAAGTCTTCAACGATTCGGCTGAAGCTCAGGCGCTGGCGCAGCAAATGGACCTGCTTGAGCGCAAGCTGCGGCTCAAGGCTCTGCGCGCGCAACGGTTGGAGTTGTACAGCTTGAGCCGTCACCACCAGATTGGTGATGACGTATTGAGGGAGGTGCTGGCGGAATTGGATATGAGCGAGGCGAATTTGGGTCACATGAAGTGACCCGTAAGCCCTTAACGGCGACGCTGGATAAAGTCGCGAATCCGCTCAGCCGCTTCCACGCATTCGGCCAATGGCGCAACCAATGCCAGGCGCACACGCCCCGCACCTGGGTTAAAGCCGTCCACTTCCCGCGACAGGTAAGAGCCCGGCACCACCGTCACATGTTCTTCCACGAACAAATCGCGGCAGAAGGCGGCGTCATCGCCTTGTACATTCGGCCACAGGTAAAAGCCGCCGTCCGGGCTTTGCACGTCCAGCACCGGCTTGAGGATCGCCAGCACTGCGTCGAACTTCTCGCGGTACAGGTCACGGTTGGCCAGTACATGGGCCTCGTCCTGCCAGGCGGCGATGCTGGCCAACTGGGTTTGCACCGGCATCGCGCAGCCATGGTAGGTGCGGTACAGCAAAAAGGCCTTGAGGATCTCGGCGTCGCCGGCCACGAAGCCTGAACGCAGGCCTGGCAGGTTGGAGCGCTTGGATAGGCTGTGGAATACCACACAACGCTTGAAGTCCTGACGGCCCAGTTCGACGCAGGCGCTGAGCAGGCCCGGGGGTGGGGTTTGTTCGTCGAAGTACAGTTCGCTGTAGCATTCGTCGGCGGCGATGACGAAATCGTATTTATCGGCCAGGGCGATGAGTTTTTTCAGCGTGGCGACTGGAATCAGCGCACCGGTCGGGTTACCGGGGGAGCACAGGAACAGGATCTGGCAACGTTTCCAGATATCCGCAGAGACAGCATCGAAGTCTGGATTGAAGCCGTTGCTATCCAGGCACGGCAGGTAATGCGGCTTGGCCCCGGCCAGGAACGCGGCGCCTTCGTAGATCTGGTAGAACGGGTTGGGGCTCACAACCAGTGCATCGTCGCCACGGTTGACCACGGTCTGGGTGAAGGCAAACAACGCCTCGCGCGTACCGTTGACCGGCAGGATGTTGCGCGCCGGGTCCAGCCAGCCCTTGGGCACGTTGAAGCGGCGTTCGCACCAGGCGCCGATGGCTTCACGCAGTGCCGGGATACCCAACGTGGTGGGGTACACCGCCATTTGATCGAGGTTATTGCTCAAGGCCTCGGCAACGAAGGCCGGTGACGTGTGCTTGGGCTCGCCGATGGACAGTGCGATCGGGCGTTTGTCCGGGTTCGGCGTCACGCTGCCGAGCAGGGCGCGCAGCTTCTCGAAGGGGTAGGGCTGCAACTGGTTAAGGGCGTTGTTCATATAAGCCTCTATCACGGTGAGCGCGGATCTGTGGGAGCTGGCCTGCCTGCGATCTGCGGTCGATCGGACGGGCCGAGGTGTCTGCATCGCAGGCAAGCCGGCTCCCACATGACTCGTGTTCACAAAGTTAAGAATTCAAATAGTCAGTCTGGTCAGCTCGACACCGGGTTCCTGGGTCACGCTCAACTGCTCCACGATTGCCGCCTGTAAACGCAGGCACAGCTCCGGGTCGGACAGTGGCTGGTTGTCGGCATCGGTGATAAAGAACACGTCTTCCACCCGCTCGCCCAGGGTCGCAATCTTGGCATTTTGCAATGACAGGTCGAACTCCAGGAAAATCCCGCCGATACGCGCCAGCAGGCCTGGGCGATCCGGTGCGCTGAGCTCCAGCACCGTCACCGGGCGCTGTGCGTCGTTGGAAATGGTCACCTGAGGCGCAAAGGCAAAATGCTTGAGCTGGCGCGGCACCCGGCGCTGGATGATGGTGGGGTAGTCGTCGGGGTTGCGCAGGGCTTCGGTGAGGCCCTCGCGGATCTTTTTCACGCGCGCCGGGTTGTCGCCAATCGAGTCGCCGTCGGCGTCGAGCACGATGTAGGTGTCGAGGGTGAACTGGCTGCTGGAGGTGATGACCCGGGCGTCATGGATGTTCAGGTTGAGCTGGTCCATGGCCGCCACGGTCACGGCGAAGAAGTCGTGCTGGTCGGGCGCGTAGATGAAGATCTGCGTGCCGCCTTCGAATTCGCGCTGGGTGGTTTCCTTGATCAAGACCAACGGGCCGCCATCGGCGGGTTGCTGCAGGATCGCGTCGCTGTGCCAGGCCACGTCGCCGGCGGTGTGGCGCAGGAAGTAATCGTCACCCAGTTGCGACCAGAGTTGCTCGACGTCGTCCGGGTCGTTACCGCCGCGCACCAGGATATCCAGGGCTGCGCTTTGGGTGCGGCGGATCTGCTCTTCACGGTCCACCGGGTTCTCCAGGCCACGGCGCAGGGCGCGCTTGGTCTCGGTGTACAGCTGGCGCAACAGGCTGGCGCGCCAGGAGTTCCACAGCGTCGGGTTGGTGGCGTTGATGTCGGAGACGGTCAGCACATACAGGTAATCCAGGCGGGTTTCATCGCCGACGATGCCGGCAAAGTCGTGGATCACCTGCGGGTCAGACAAGTCCTTGCGCTGGGCCGTGGTCGACATCACCAGGTGGTTCTGCACCAGCCAGACAATCAGGCGGCTGTCCCACAACGGCAACTGGTGGCGCTGGCAGAAGGCTTCGGCATCGACCGCGCCGATCTCCGAGTGGTCGCCATGCCGGCCTTTGCCGATGTCGTGGTACAAGCCGGCCAGGTAAATCAGCTCGGGCTTGGGCAGCTTGGCCATCAGCTTACTGGCCAGCGGGAATTTCTCTGACACCTGGGTGTACTGCAACTTACGCAGGTGCTTGATCAGGTTCAGGGTGTGGGCATCGACGGTATAGATATGGAACAGGTCGTGCTGCATCTGCCCGACGATAAAGCCGAACTCCGGCAGGTAGCGCCCGAGAATGCCGTAGCGGTTCATGCGCCGCAGGTTGCGATGGATGCCGATGCGGCACTTGAACAGTTCGATAAACAGGCTGGTATTGCGAATGTCGTTGCGAAAATCGTCGTCGATCAGGTGACGGTTTTCCCGCAGCAAGCGGATGGTATCGGCACGCACGCCTTTGATCTCCGGCTGCTGGGCCATCAACACGAAGATTTCCAGCATGGCGAACGGCGTGCGGCGGAACACATTGTCGTTGCGTGCTTCGATATAGCCGTCGTGCAACTGGAAACGCGCATTGATCGGCTGCGGCGGCGCTTCGTCCTCGGGGGCCAGGATCACTTCTTCGAAGTGCTGGATGATCAAGTCGCTGAGCTGGGCAATGCTCATGACTACCCGGTAATACTGCTGCATGAAGCTCTCGATGCTGGTCTTCGCATCTTCGCCTTCAAAGCCCAGAAGGGTAGCGATAGAGCGCTGGTGATCGAAGAGCAGGCGGTCTTCGGAACGACCGGCCAGCATGTGCAGGGCGTAGCGCACCTTCCACAGGAATTCCTGGGACGAGGCCAGCAGGGAATTTTCGCTCTCCACCAGAAAGCCTTCGCCGGCCAGGGCGCGCAGGTTCAGCGTGCCGTATTGACGGCGCGCCACCCACAAGATTGTCTGGATATCCCGCAGCCCACCGGGTGAGCCTTTGACGTTGGGTTCCAGGTTGTATTCGGTGTCGTTGTACTTGTGGTGCCGGGCTTTTTGCTCGGCGCGCTTGGCCAGGAAAAAGTCTTTGCTTGGCCACATGTGTGCGGTACTGGTGACTTCGAGCATGCGCTGGCGCAGGCGCTCGGGGCCGCAGATGGTGCGGCTTTCCATCAGGTTGGTGACCACCGTCAGGTCGGCACGGGCTTCTTCGGCGCATTCGTCCACCGAGCGTACGCTCTGGCCGACTTCCAGGCCGATGTCCCACAGCAACGTCAGAAAGCGCTCGATGGAATCGCGAAAGGTCTCATGATCGGCCTGGTCCAGCAGGATCAGCAGGTCGATGTCGGAGTAGGGATGCAGTTCGCCGCGACCGTAGCCGCCGACCGCCACCAGGGCGATATCGGCGTCGAAACTCCAATTGAACTGCTCCCAGGCCTTTTGCAGGATGTTATCGACGAACCAGGCGCGGTCTTCGATCAGGCGGCGAATATCCCGGCCGCTGCGAAAGCGCGCATCGAGCACCTCGCGGGCTTGGCGGATGGCCTTCTTGAAGGCGGCGATGGGGCTTGCCTTCAGTGCCAGCTCGGCCTGGAATTGGCCACGGTCGAAGAGTTCGGGATCCACCTGGGGCATCGTTCGGCTTTCCTTTCTATCTATCAGTCAGTCACAACACGTTGCGGGAAAACCTGGGCGACCTTCAGGCAGAAACGCGTGGGATGGTGTCGTCAGCGCGCAAGGTGAAGATCTCGTAGCCGGTGTCGGTGACCAGCAGGGTGTGCTCCCACTGGGCCGAGAGCTTGCGGTCCTTGGTGATGGCGGTCCAGCCGTCGCCCAGCACCTTGGTGTCGGCCTTGCCCTGGTTGATCATCGGTTCGATGGTGAACGTCATGCCGGCCTTGAGTTCCATGCCGGTGCCGGCGCGGCCGTAATGCAGAATCTGCGGCTCTTCGTGGAACACCTTGCCGATACCGTGGCCGCAGAACTCGCGCACCACCGAGAAGCCGTTCTTTTCCGCGTGCTTCTGGATCACTTCACCGATGTCACCCAGGCGGCAGCCGGGCTTGACGATCTCGATGGCCTTGTACATGCATTCCTGGGTGACCTGGGACAGACGCTCGGCCCATACCGGCACATTACCGACGTGGAACATGCGGCTGGTGTCGCCGTGGTAACCATCCTTGATCACCGTGACGTCGATGTTCAGGGTGTCGCCGTCTTTCAGTGGCTTGTCACCGGGAATGCCGTGGCAGACCACGTGGTTGATCGAGGTGCAGATCGACTTGGGGAAGCCTTTGTAATTCAGCGGGGCAGGGATGGCTTTTTGCACGTCGACTATATAGTCGTGGCAAATGCGGTCCAGCGTTTCGGTGGTGACGCCGGGCTTGACGTGTTCGGCGATCATTTCCAGCACGTCGGCAGCCAGTTTGCCGGCAACGCGCATGCCTGCGATGTCTTCGGCGGTTTTCAAGGTAACGGTCATACAGGCTCTCTCTAGCGCGACGCGCTGAAATCAATACGGTTCACGGGGAGCGCGACAAAGGGGTACAGCATTCGCGCAAGTCCCAAAAAACGCGATTCTAACAGACGATGCTGGCAAATCATGCGCGTCTGGTGATCGCTTCTCTCTATGAGGTAGAGGCATGTTGGCTGTATTCAAGGGGTTACGCAAAGACGACGACCGGCAAGTGTGATTGCGGGTTTCGTTTTTGCCGATGCTGTGGTATAAAATGCGCCGCTTTCCGGGGATACCCCGCAAAGCTTAAATCCACACACGTGTCGACACGATGACCTGGGTGCCGGAGGCCTTGATGCCGCTGGTTGGTCATTGGGATACGTGGAGGCCAAACCCGACTTATTAAGGAACTATCATGTCCCAAGTCAACATGCGCGATATGCTGAAGGCCGGTGTGCACTTCGGTCACCAGACCCGTTACTGGAACCCGAAAATGGGTAAGTACATTTTCGGCGCGCGTAACAAGATTCACATTATCAACCTTGAAAAAACCCTGCCAATGTTCAACGAAGCGCTGACTTTCGTAGAGCGTCTGGCCCAGGGCAAAAACAAGATCCTGTTCGTTGGCACCAAGCGTTCCGCTGGCAAGATCGTTGCTGAAGAAGCAGCACGTTGCGGTTCGCCGTACGTGGATCACCGCTGGTTGGGCGGCATGCTGACCAACTTCAAAACCATCCGTGCTTCCATCAAGCGTCTGCGTGACCTTGAAGTACAAGCCGAAGACGGTACTTTCGCCAAGCTGACCAAGAAAGAAGCGCTGATGCGCTCCCGTGACCTGGAAAAGCTCGATCGTTCCCTGGGTGGTATCAAGGACATGGGCGGTCTGCCTGACGCACTGTTCGTTATCGACGTTGATCACGAGCGCATCGCGATCACCGAAGCCAACAAGCTGGGCATCCCGGTTATCGGCGTAGTCGATACCAACAGCAGCCCGGAAGGCGTTGACTACATCATCCCAGGCAACGATGACGCAATCCGCGCTATCCAGCTGTACATGGGTTCGATGGCTGACGCTGTAATCCGTGGTCGCAACCACGTTGCTGGTGGTACCGAGCAGTTCGTTGAAGAAGCTCCGGTAGCTGCCGCTGAGTAATTGACGCCCTGGCGTTGACTCAGTAAGCAAAAAGGGGGCTTGGCCCCCTTTTTGCCACCTCGAAAACCATTTGTCGGCAGCGCAGCTACATTATTTGTAACGTGCAGCGGCCTACAACGGAAATTCGGGAAGAATTGATCGCCCGTTTAATCGGGTGGAATGGTTGAAAACCTATCCAAGAGGATTTTGAAATGGCAGAGATTACTGCAGCGTTGGTTAAAGAACTGCGTGAGCGTACCGGCGAAGGCATGATGGATTGCAAAAAGGCCTTGACCAAGGCCGGCGGCGACATCGAAAAAGCCATTGATGACATGCGTGCTTCCGGCGCCATCAAGGCTGCCAAGAAAGCAGGTAACGTGGCTGCTGAAGGCGCTATCGCTCTGAAAGAAGACGGCAAATCCGCCGTTCTGCTGGAAGTGAACTCCCAGACCGACTTCCTGGCTCTGCAGGATGACTTCAAGGCGTTCGTTGCTTCCAGCGTCGAAAAAGCTTTCGCTGACAAGCTGACCACTGTTGAGCCTCTGATCGAAGCTCAAGAAGCAGCTCGCCTGGTACTGGTCGGCAAGGTTGGCGAAAACGTCAACATCCGTCGCCTGGTTCGCGTTGAAGGTGATGTAGTTGGTGGCTACCTGCACGGCAACAAAATCGGTGTTGCAGTTGTTCTGAAAGGCGGCGACGTTGAGCTGGCCAAAGACATCGCGATGCACGTTGCTGCAAGCAACCCTGAGTTCCTGCTGCCTTCGGAAGTTTCGGCCGAAGCGATCGAGCGTGAAAAAGCTGTGTTCCTGCAGCTGAACGAAGAAAAAATCAAAGGCAAGCCAGAAAACATTGTTGAGAACATGGTCAAAGGCCGTATCAGCAAGTTCCTGGCCGAAGCAAGCCTGGTTGAGCAGGCGTTCGTCAAGAACCCTGAGATCAAGGTTGGCGAACTGGCCAAGAAAGCCGGTGCTGAAATCGTTTCCTTCACTTACTTCAAAGTAGGCGAAGGCATCGAGAAGCCGGTCGACAACTTCGCTGAAGAAGTTGCTGCCCAGCTGGCTGCCGCCAAGCAATAAGACAGTTCCAAACTGTCGCCGAAAGAGGCTGCCCGCTCACGCGCGCAGCCTCTTTTCAAATGGGAAGGCCAATTTTATTTGGTTTCCTCTCGGAACTGGCTTACAAAGCCGTGTTCCGATGGCGCTGTGACAGCGTCCAGCTAGAGTGAACGCAAGCCGTAAACGGCTCGCCAAGAATTTTTAAAAAATACGCCGCAGGAGAGATTCGCAATGGCTCAGCAGGGCAGTGGTTATCAGGCTCGCTATAAACGCATTCTACTCAAGCTCAGCGGCGAGGCCCTGATGGGCTCGGAAGAGTTCGGGATCGACCCCAAGGTGCTTGACCGCATGGCGCTGGAAGTCGGCCAGTTGGTCGGTATCGGCGTGCAGGTCGGCCTGGTGATTGGTGGTGGCAACCTGTTCCGCGGTGCGGCACTGAGTGCGGCCGGTATGGACCGGGTTACCGGCGACCACATGGGCATGCTGGCCACTGTGATGAACGCCCTCGCCATGCGCGACGCCCTGGAGCGCGCCAACATCTCGGCCATCGTGATGTCGGCAATTTCCATGGTTGGCGTGACCGATCACTATGATCGCCGCAAAGCCATGCGCCACCTGAACTCCAAGGAAGTGGTGATCTTTGCTGCTGGCACAGGTAACCCGTTCTTCACTACCGACTCGGCCGCATGCCTGCGTGCTATCGAAATCGATGCTGACGTGGTGTTGAAGGCGACCAAGGTGGATGGCGTATACACTGCAGACCCATTCAAAGACCCGCATGCCGAGAAGTTCGATCATCTGACCTACGATGAAGTACTGGATCGCAAGCTGGGTGTCATGGACCTGACCGCTATCTGCCTGTGCCGCGACCACAAGATGCCGCTGCGCGTATTTAACATGAACAAGCCCGGCGCCCTGCTGAATATCGTACACGGCGGCGCAGAAGGGACTCTGATCGAGGAAGGCCAACAATGATCAACGAAATCAAGAAAGACGCCCAGGCGCGTATGCAGAAATCCCTGGAATCCTTGAGCCACGCCTTTGGCCAGATCCGTACTGGCAAGGCGCACCCAAGCATCCTGGGCAGCGTGATGGTGCCTTACTACGGTTCCGACACCCCGCTGAGCGGCGTGGCCAACGTGACCGTGAAGGATTCGCGTACCCTGCAAGTTGTTGCCTTCGAGCGCAACATGCTCGCCGCCGTCGACAAGGCTATCCAGAGTGCCGGCCTGAACCTCAACCCGACCAACCTGGGCGAGTTGCTGCTGATCTCCATGCCAGCCCTGACCGAAGAAACCCGCAAGGGCTTCACCAAGCAGGCGCGCAGTGCTGCTGAAGATGCGCGCGTTGCAGTGCGTAACATCCGCCGCGATGCACTGGGCGATCTGAAGAAGCTGGTCAAGGACAAGGAAATCAGCGAAGACGAAGAACGCCGCGCCGTCGCTGATATCGACAAGCTGACCAAGGACGCCGAAGCCCAGATCACCAAGGCGACCGAAGAAAAAGAAAAGGACCTGATGGCCGTATAAGGGGTCAGGACGCCTTCATGGAAAAGACCAAGCAGACTGTGCCCTCCGTGGTGCCGCGCCATGTCGCGATCATCATGGATGGGAATAATCGCTGGGCGAAAAAACGCTTTATGCCGGGTGTTGCCGGGCATAAAGCGGGTGTTGACGCGGTAAGGGCGGTGATTGAGGTGTGTGCCGAGGCCAAGGTCGAAGTATTGACCTTGTTCGCGTTCTCAAGTGAGAACTGGCAGCGACCCGCCGATGAAGTCAGTGCCTTGATGGACCTGTTCTTCAAGGCTCTGCGTCGTGAGGCCAAGCGCCTCAACGACAACAACATCAGTCTGCGCATCATTGGTGATCGCTCGCGGTTCCATCCGGAGCTGCAAGCGGCCATGCGCGAAGCCGAGGCCATCACTGCCGGTAGTAACCGTTTTGTGTTGCAGATCGCAGCCAACTACGGTGGCCAGTGGGATATTGCCCAGGCTGCGCAGCGGCTGGCCCGCGAAGTGCAGGCCGGCCATCTGCGCCCGGACGACATCACGCCCCAACTGTTGCAAACCTGCCTGGTGACCGGCGACCTGCCGTTGCCGGACTTGTGCATTCGCACCGGTGGCGAGCATCGCATCAGCAATTTCCTGCTGTGGCAGTTGGCCTACACCGAGCTGTACTTCTCCGACCTGTTCTGGCCGGACTTCAAACACGAAGCCATGCGTAATGCACTGGCTGATTTCGCTTCCCGTCAGCGTCGCTTCGGTAAAACGAGCGAGCAGATCGAAGCTGGAGCCCGGGTTTAAATGCTTAAACAACGAATCATCACGGCGCTGATCCTGCTGCCGATTGCCTTGTGCGGTTTTTTCCTGCTCGACGGTTCCGGCTTTGCGCTGTTCATCGGCCTGGTTGTGACCCTTGGTGCGTGGGAGTGGGCGCGCCTGGCAGGCTTTGTCAACCAGTTGCCGCGTATGGCCTATGCCGCCTTGGTCGCGCTGTTGTTGTTCTTCATGTACATCCTGCCGGACATCGCGCCCTGGGTGCTGGGGGCTGCAGTGTTGTGGTGGGCGTTGGCGACTTTCCTGGTGCTCACCTATCCGCGCACCAGTAGCCAGTGGTCCAGCGTGGCCTGCAAGCTGGTGATTGGCCTGGCGATCCTCTTGCCGGCCTGGCAAGGGCTGGTGGAGATAAAGCGTTACCCGCTGGGCAACGAATTGATCCTGGCTGTGATGGTGTTGGTATGGGGTGCCGACATTGGTGCCTACTTCTCGGGTAGAGCTTTTGGCAAACGCAAGCTGGCCCCGGCCGTAAGCCCCGGCAAGAGCTGGGAAGGTGTATACGGCGGCCTGGCCTTGACGCTGCTGATCACCCTGGTGGTCGGTGTGGTGCGTGACTGGTCGGTAAAGGAGGTGCTTCTGGCCTTGCTGGGGACGGCTATTGTCGTCTTCATCTCGGTGGTGGGCGATCTTACCGAGAGCATGTTCAAACGCCAGGCGGGCATCAAGGACAGCAGTAACCTGTTGCCTGGTCATGGCGGTGTGCTTGACCGTATCGACAGTCTCACCGCTGCGCTGCCTATTTTTGCCGTGCTGTTGTGGATGATCGCTTCGTGAGCCGCCTGCAGCAGGTTACGGTGCTGGGTGCGACCGGCTCGGTCGGGCTCAGTACCCTGGATGTCATCGCGCGTCACCCCGATCGCTATCAGGTTTTCGGCCTGACCGGCTTCACGCGTTTGCGCGAGTTGCTGGCCTTGTGCGTGCGTCACTCGCCGCGCTTTGCCGTGGTGCCGGAAGCTGCTGCGGCTCGCAGTCTGCAGGATGATCTGCGGGCTGCCGGGCTGGCCACTCAGGTATTGGTTGGCGAGGCAGGCTTATGCCAGGTCTCGGCCGATGCGGACGTGGATACGGTGGTGGCGGCGATTGTCGGTGCGGCAGGTTTGCGCCCGACCTTGGCGGCAGTCGATGCTGGCAAGAAAATCCTGCTGGCCAACAAAGAAGCCTTGGTCATGTCCGGCGCACTCTTTATGCAAGCGGTGCGTAAGAGCGGAGCGGTGCTGCTGCCTCTGGACAGCGAGCACAACGCCATCTTCCAGTGCATGCCCGGTGATTTTGCCCGCGGCTTGAGCCAGGTCGGCGTGCGCCGAATTCTGCTGACGGCATCGGGTGGCCCATTCCGCCAGACTCCGTCGGCCGAGCTGGACCATGTGTCTCCCGATCAGGCATGCGCTCACCCGAACTGGTCCATGGGGCGCAAAATCTCCGTGGATTCGGCGAGCATGATGAACAAGGGCCTGGAGTTGATCGAGGCATGCTGGCTGTTCGATGCGCGGCCTGACCAGGTTGAGGTGGTCATTCACCCACAAAGTGTGATCCATTCCCTGGTCGATTACGTGGATGGTTCGGTGTTGGCGCAATTGGGTAACCCGGACATGCGCACACCGATCGCCAACGCCTTGGCGTGGCCTGAGCGGATTGATTCCGGCGTAGCACCGTTGGACTTGTTTGCAATCGCGCGCCTGGACTTCGAAGCCCCGGACGAGCAGCGTTTCCCTTGTTTGCGCCTGGCGCGGCAAGCGGCCGAGGCGGGTAACAGTGCCCCGGCGATGCTTAACGCGGCCAACGAAGTTGCCGTGGCGGCGTTTCTTGAGCGGCGCATCCGCTTTCCGCAGATCGCGAGTATCATCGAGGACGTCCTGGCGCTTGAGCCGGTAGTGGCAGTGAATGACCTGGAGGCGGTGTTCGAGGCCGACAACAAGGCCCGAGCCCTGGCCGGGCAATGGTTGGATCGCAATGCGGGTTAGGCCGCGGGCAGGTTTGAGTCTTCAGGCATTGGATTGAAATGCGGAGAAATTAGATGAGTGCGCTCTACATGATTGTCGGCACCCTGGTTGCTCTGGGTGTGTTGGTGACCTTCCACGAATTCGGCCACTTCTGGGTGGCGCGTCGTTGCGGCGTCAAGGTATTGCGCTTTTCCGTCGGTTTCGGCATGCCGTTGTTGCGCTGGCATGATCGCCGAGGCACTGAGTTTGTCATTGCTGCTATCCCGTTGGGCGGCTACGTCAAGATGCTCGATGAGCGCGAAGGCGAAGTGCCTGCGGACCAGTTGGACCAATCCTTCAATCGCAAGACCGTTCGTCAGCGTATTGCGATTGTCGCGGCGGGACCGATCGCCAACTTCCTGTTGGCGATGGTGTTCTTCTGGGTCTTGGCCATGCTGGGCAGCCAGCAGGTGCGCCCGGTCATTGGCGCGGTCGAAGCCGACAGCATCGCGGCCAAGGCGGGCCTGACGGCAGGGCAGGAAATTGTATCGATTGATGGCGAACCCACCACAGGGTGGGGTGCGGTCAATTTGCAGTTGGTGCGTCGCCTGGGTGAAAGCGGCACCGTCAATGTGGTAGTGCGTGACCAGGACTCCAGCGCCGAAACCCCACGGGCATTGGCGCTGGACCATTGGCTCAAGGGCGCCGATGAGCCCGATCCGATCAAATCCCTCGGGATCCGCCCTTGGCGTCCGGCCTTGCCGCCGGTGCTGGCCGAGCTGGATCCAAAGGGGCCGGCCCAGGCTGCTGGCCTGAAAACCGGTGATCGCCTGTTGGCCCTTGATGGCCAGGCGCTGGGTGACTGGCAGCAGGTGGTTGACCTGGTGCGTGTGCGCCCTGATACCAAAATTGTGCTGAAAGTTGAGCGCGACGGTGCTCAAATCGACGTCCCCGTGACCCTGTCGGTGCGAGGCGAAGCCAAGGCGGCCGGGGGCTACCTGGGGGCAGGGGTCAAAGGTGTCGAATGGCCGCCATCGATGGTGCGAGAGGTCAGCTACGGGCCTTTGGCAGCGATTGCAGAGGGCGCGAAACGCACCTGGACCATGAGCGTGCTGACCCTCGAATCCCTCAAGAAAATGTTGTTCGGTGAGCTCTCGGTAAAAAACTTGAGTGGACCGATAACCATTGCTAAAGTGGCGGGCGCTTCTGCCCAGTCGGGTGTCGCGGATTTCCTGAATTTCCTGGCTTATCTGAGTATTAGCCTTGGGGTTCTGAATTTGCTGCCCATTCCAGTATTGGATGGGGGGCATCTGCTGTTTTATCTGGTCGAGTGGGTGCGTGGTCGCCCCTTGTCGGATCGGGTGCAGGGTTGGGGGATACAGATTGGTATCAGTTTGGTGGTCGGGGTGATGTTGTTAGCCCTGGTCAACGATCTGGGACGTCTGTAACGCTTCGCTGAATTGCGAATCTGCCGCATTTTGCGGCAGTTTGTTTATTGCCAGTTGGAATAAGAAAGGACTTCATGAAACGTCTGCTGCTAACTGCGGTTCTCACCGTATTGATGATCGCCGAAGTTCACGCCGAGTCCTTCACCATCTCCGATATTCGCGTCAATGGCCTCCAGCGGGTCTCCGCGGGTAGCGTCTTTGGTGCCTTGCCGTTGAACGTCGGGGAACAGGCGGATGATCGTCGCCTGGTGGAATCCACTCGTGCGCTGTTCAAAACCGGGTTCTTTCAAGATATCCAACTGGGTCGCGAAGGCAACGTCCTGGTCATCACGGTCGTCGAGCGACCTTCCGTCGCCAGTATCGCGATCGAAGGTAACAAGGCCATCTCCACTGAAGACCTGATGAAGGGCCTGAAGCAATCGGGCCTGGCCGAGGGCGAGATCTTCCAGCGCGCAACCCTTGAGGGTGTGCGTAACGAGTTGCAACGCCAGTACGTTGCCCAGGGCCGCTACTCCGCGACCGTGGAAACCGAAGTGATCCCCCAGCCTCGTAACCGTGTGGGCCTGAAGGTCAACATCAACGAAGGCACCGTGGCCGCCATCCAGCACATCAACGTCGTGGGCAACACCAAGTTCCCTGATGAAGACCTGGTCGACCTGTTCGAACTCAAGACCACCAACTGGTTGTCGTTCTTCAAGAACGATGACAAGTACGCCCGTGAAAAACTCTCCGGTGACCTGGAACGCCTGCGCTCCTACTACCTGGACCGTGGCTACATCAACATGGACATCGCTTCGACCCAGGTGTCCATCACCCCGGACAAGAAGCACGTCTATATCACCGTCAACGTCAACGAAGGCGAGAAGTACAAGGTTCGTGACGTCAAGCTCAGCGGCGACCTGAAAGTGCCTGAAGACCAGGTCAAGTCCCTGCTGCTCGTGCAGAAGGACCAGGTGTTCTCGCGCAAGCTGATGACCACCACCTCAGAACTGATCACCCGCCGCCTGGGTAACGAAGGCTATACCTTCGCCAACGTCAACGGCGTGCCGACCCCGAATGATGAAGACCACACCGTGGACATCACCTTCGTCGTCGATCCTGGCAAGCGTGCCTACGTCAACCGTATCAACTTCCGTGGCAACACCAAGTCCGCGGACGAAGTGCTGCGTCGTGAAATGCGTCAGATGGAAGGTGGCTGGGCTTCGACCTACCTGATCGACCAGTCCAAGACCCGTCTTGAGCGCCTGGGCTTCTTCAAGGAAGTCAACGTCGAAACCCCGGCCGTACCGGGTGTGGATGACCAGGTTGATGTGAACTACGCCGTTGAAGAACAAGCCTCGGGTTCGATCACCGCCAGCGTCGGTTTTGCCCAGAGTGCCGGTTTGATCCTGGGTGGTTCCATCACGCAGAACAACTTCCTGGGTACCGGTAACCGTGTGTCCATCGGCCTGACCCGCAGCGAATACCAGAGCCGATACAACTTCGGCTATACCGACCCCTACTGGACTGCAGACGGTGTGAGCCTGGGCTACAACGCCTTCTACCGCACCACCGACTACAAAGACCTCGATGTTGACGTTGCAAGCTATGCGATCGACAGCCTGGGTGCCGGTGTAAACGTGGGTTACCCGATCAGCGAGACTTCGCGCCTGACCTTCGGCCTTACCGCCCAGCAGGATGAGATCAAGACCGGTATTTATACCGTGGACGAAATCTTCGACTTCACCCGTCGTGAAGGCGACAAGTTCCTGAACTTCAAGGCGTCTGCCGGCTGGTCCGAGTCGACCCTGAACAAAGGCGTACTGGCAACCCGCGGCCACTCCCAGAGCCTGACCGCGGAAGTCACTACGCCGGGCAGCGACCTGTCGTTCTTCAAGCTCGACTACCGCGGCCAGTTGTTCCAGCCGTTGAGCGATAACTACACCATGCGCCTGCACACAGAGTTGGGCTATGGCGACGGTTATGGTTCGACCAATGGCTTGCCGTTCTATGAAAACTACTATGCAGGTGGTTTCAACTCGGTACGTGGCTTCAAGGACAGCACTCTGGGTCCGCGTGGTACGCCGAGCCGCGGTTTTGCTCAGACCGGTAACCAGGGCACTGTCGCTGACTCGGACAACGACCCGCTGCCATTCGGTGGTAACGTGCTGATCCAGGGTGGTGCGGAGATTCTGTTCCCGCTGCCGTTCGTCAAGGACCAGCGTTCGCTGCGTACTTCGGTCTTCTGGGACGTGGGTAACGTGTTCGACTCCAAGTGCGAACAGATCAAAAACCCAAGTGGCTTGAAGTCCAATACTCAATGCAACGACGTGAGCCTCAGCAACCTGGCGAGCTCCGTGGGCGTGGGTGTGACCTGGGTGACTGCGCTGGGCCCGTTGAGCTTTGCTCTGGCCATGCCGATCAAGAAACCGGATAACGCTGAAACCCAGATTTTCCAATTCTCCCTCGGCCAGACGTTCTAAGCGTCTGACCTAAGATAACGACAACGGATTCTGTAGGAGTACATCGTGCGTAAGTTGACTCAATTGGTCTTGCTGGCCACTGTGCTGGTCACCACCCCGGCCTTCGCCGAAATGAAAATCGCGGTCCTGAACTATCAGATGGCCCTGCTGGAGTCCGATGCGGCCAAGCGATACGCCGTGGATGCCGAGAAGAAATTCGGTCCGCAGCTGACCAAGCTCAAGACGCTGGAAAGCAGCGCCAAGGGCATCCAGGACCGCCTGGTAGCCGGTGGCGACAAGATGCAGCAAGGCGAGCGCGAGCGTCTGGAGCTTGAATTCAAGCAAAAGGCCCGTGACTACCAGTTCCAATCCAAGGAGCTGAACGAAGCCAAGGCTGTGGCCGACCGCGAAATGCTCAAGCAGCTCAAGCCGAAATTGGACAGCGCTGTGGAAGAAGTCATCAAGAAGGGTGCCTTTGACCTGGTGTTCGAGCGTGGCGCCGTGATCGACGTCAAGCCTCAATACGACATCACCCGCCAGGTGATCGAGCGCATGAACCAGCTGAAGTAAACCATGACAGCGACTATCAAGCTCGGCGAGTTGGCCGAGTTCCTGGGAGCCACCTTGCGTGGCTCCAAGGAGAAAGAAATCACTGGGCTAGCCACCTTGCAGGAGGCTGGCCCAGCTCAGTTGAGCTTCCTCGCAAATCCTCAATACCGTAAATACCTGGTCGACTGCCAGGCCGCAGCCGTGTTGCTGAAGGCCGCCGACGCCGAAGGGTTTACCGGGGATGCGCTGGTGGTGGCCGATCCGTACCTGTCGTACGCCAAGGCGTCGCACCTGTTCGATCCCAAGCCGAAGGCGGCCGGCGGTATTCACCCGTCTGCCGTGATCGCCGATGATGCCCAGGTTGATCCTGCCGCCAGCATCGGTGCATTCGCCGTGATCGAAAGCGGGGCGCGTATTGGTGCTGGTGTCACCGTGGGTGCCCACTGCTTTATCGGTGCACGCTGTGAAATTGGTGCCGATGGTTGGCTGGCCCCCCGCGTGACCCTCTACCACGATGTGCGTATTGGTCAGCGTGTGGTCATTCAGTCCGGTGCTGTTATCGGCGGCGAAGGCTTTGGCTTTGCCAACTCCAAAGGTGTCTGGCACAAGATCGCCCAGGTCGGTGGCGTATTGATCGGCGATGATGTGGAGATCGGTGTAAACACTGCGGTGGATCGCGGGGCTCTGGCCGATACCGTGATCGGTAACGGTGTGAAGCTCGATAACCAGATCCAGATCGCCCACAACGTGCAGATTGGCGATCACACCGCCATGGCTGCCTGCGTGGGCATCTCCGGCAGCACCAAGATCGGCAAGCATTGCATGCTCGCCGGTGGCGTTGGGCTGGTGGGGCATATCGATATTTGCGACAACGTCTTCATCACCGGCATGACCATGGTGACCCACTCGATCACAGAGCCAGGGGCCTACTCGTCCGGTACCGCGATGCAACCTGCGGCCGAATGGCGCAAGAGTGCCGCGCGTTTGAGGAAGATCGACGACATGGCACGACGTATCAAACAGCTTGAAAAGCGTGTCGGGGACGTGACCCCTGGCGGTAATGCTTCATCAGAAGGCTGATACCATTTCCATATCAAGTGTGCGCAGCCGCTAGACGGCCTCCTTGATTTGCTAGCGGGGCGTGCGCCTGGTGCGCCCGCCCCCAATCTTTATTACAGGCTTCCCCCCGAAATGATGGACATCAACGAGATTCGCGAATACCTGCCTCACCGTTACCCGTTCCTGCTGGTGGACCGCGTAGTGGACCTCAATGTCGAGGAAAAGCGCATTCGTGCCTACAAGAATGTCAGCATCAACGAACCATTCTTCAATGGTCACTTTCCTGCGCATCCAATCATGCCAGGTGTGTTGATCATCGAAGCCATGGCCCAGGCTGCCGGTATCCTTGGTTTCAAAATGCTCGACCTCAAGCCTGCTGACGGCACGCTTTACTATTTCGTGGGTTCGGACAAGCTGCGTTTTCGCAACCCGGTCACCCCGGGTGACCAGTTGATCCTGGAAGCCAAGTTCATCAGTTGCAAACGCCAGATCTGGAAGTTCGAATGCCAGGCCTCGGTAGATGGCAAGCCGGTGTGCTCTGCCGAGATCATCTGTGCGGAACGCAAACTATGAGTTTGATTGACCCTCGCGCAATCATCGATCCGTCGGCCGTACTGGCCGCCGACGTTGAGGTCGGCCCTTGGTCGATCGTCGGCGCAGGTGTGGAAATCGGCGAGGGGACTGTCATCGGGCCGCACGTGATCCTCAAGGGTCCGACCCGTATTGGCAAACACAATCGCATCTACCAGTTTTCCTCGGTAGGCGAAGACACCCCGGACATGAAGTACAAGGGTGAAGAAACACGCCTGGTAATCGGTGACCACAATATTATCCGTGAAGGCGTCACCATTCACCGTGGCACCGTGCAAGATCGCGCCGAAACCACCTTGGGTGATCACAACCTGGTCATGGCCTATGCGCACATCGGCCATGACAGCGTGATCGGCAATCATTGCATCCTGGTCAACAACACTGCGTTGGCAGGCCATGTGCACGTTGATGACTGGGCGATCCTTTCCGGCTTCACCCTGGTACATCAATACTGCCATATCGGCGCCCACAGCTTTTCCGGTATGGGCACCGCCATCGGCAAGGATGTCCCGGCATTCGTGACGGTGTTCGGCAATCCTGCCGAAGCCCGCAGCATGAATTTTGAAGGCATGCGTCGTCGTGGTTTCAGCGAAGAAGCCATCCACGCCCTGCGCCGTGCCTACAAGACGGTTTACCGCCAAGGGTTGACCGTGGAGCAGGCCCTGGCCGAGTTGGCCGAGCCTGCCACGCAGTTCCCGGAAGTCGCTGTATTCCGTGATTCTATCCAGACCTCGACTCGCGGCATCACCCGCTGATCATGGCCACTCTGCGTATTGCGCTCGTGGCCGGTGAAGCTTCCGGCGATATCCTGGGTGCTGGCTTGATGCGCGCGCTCAAGGCCCAGCATCCGGCGGTGGAATTTATCGGGGTCGGCGGCCCGTTGATGCAGGCCGAAGGCCTGACCTCCTATTTCCCCATGGAGCGCCTGTCGGTCATGGGACTGGTGGAAGTCTTGGGGCGCCTGCGTGAGCTGCTGGCTCGTCGCAAGCTGCTGATCAAGACGCTGATCGAAGAAAAACCTGACGTCTTTATCGGCATCGATGCGCCGGACTTCACGCTCAATATCGAACTCAAGTTGCGCCAGGCCGGGATCAAGACCGTGCACTACGTCAGCCCATCCGTGTGGGCGTGGCGCCAGAAGCGTGTGTTGAAAATCCGCGAAGGCTGCGACCTGATGTTGACCTTGCTTCCATTCGAAGCCCGGTTCTACGAGGAGAAGGGCGTGCCGGTGCGGTTTGTCGGCCACACCCTGGCTGACGCCATTCCCTTGCAGGCTGATCGTGCGGCTGCGCGCGCCGAGCTGGGCTTGCCCGATGGCCCGTTGGTAGCGTTGATGCCAGGCAGTCGTGGCGGTGAGGTGGGGCGTTTGGGGGCGTTGTTTTTTGATGCTGCCGAACGTCTTCAGGCGCAAAAGCCGGGAATCCGCTTTGTGCTGCCTTGCGCCAGTCCACAACGTCGTGCACAGATCGAAACCCTGCTGGAAGGCCGCAACCTGCCGTTGACCCTGCTCGATGGCCAGTCCCACCTGGCCCTGGCAGCCTGCGATGCGGTGTTGATCGCCTCGGGCACTGCCACACTTGAGGCCCTGCTGTACAAGCGGCCGATGGTCGTGGCCTATCGCCTGGCGCCACTGACCTTCTGGATCCTCAAGCGCATGGTCAAGAGCCCTTACATTTCCTTGCCCAACCTGCTGGCCCAGCGCCTGCTGGTGCCGGAGTTGTTGCAGGACGATGCAACGCCCGAAGCGCTTGCGCAAACCCTACTACCCTTGATTGACGGCGGCGAAGAGCAGACCCGTGGTTTCGACGATATTCACCGCACGTTACGCCGTGATGCCTCGAACCAGGCGGCCGACGCCGTGTTGACCCTGATCGGCCATAAACAGGAAGCCTTATGACCATGCAAATGGGCCTGGATTTCAGTCTCGTCGCCCAAGCCCACGAACTGGTGGCGGGTGTTGACGAAGTCGGGCGCGGCCCGCTGTGTGGCGCAGTGGTCACGGCGGCGGTGATCCTTGATCCGAACCGCCCGATCCTGGGGCTCAACGATTCGAAGAAGCTCACCGAAGCCCGTCGCGAAAAGCTCTATGACGAGATCTGTGAGAAAGCCCTGAGCTGGCATATCGCCCGGGCTGAAGTCGAAGAAATCGACGAGCTGAATATCCTGCACGCCACCATGCTGGCGATGCAGCGCGCTGTGGAAGGGCTGCACATCACTCCGAAAATGGCGATGATCGACGGTAACCGCTGCCCCAAACTGACAATGCCGTCCGAAGCGGTGGTAAAGGGCGATAGCAAGGTTCCCGCCATTGCCGCCGCCTCGATCCTGGCCAAGGTCAGCCGCGACCGTGAAATGGCCGCGTTCGAATTGATCTATCCCGGCTACGGCATTGGTGGCCATAAAGGCTACCCGACCCCCGTTCATCTGGAAGCCCTGGCTCGGCTCGGCCCCACCCCGATCCATCGCCGCTCGTTTGCCCCGGTGCGCCAGGCTTATGAGGCCCGTGAAAGTCTGATCGAGGTATAGCAGCAAGGCTGATGTTTTTACCCAGGCCCGGTACAATCCGGGCCTTGTTGTTTTCATGTATCAAGACAGGATCACTATGCCGGCTTCATTCGTTCATCTACGCCTGCACACTGAGTACTCCCTGGTCGACGGCCTGGTACGGATCAAACCGCTGGTCAAAACCCTGGTGGGCATGAACATGCCTGCGGTTGCGGTTACCGACCAGAACAACATGTGTTCCCTGGTCAAGTTCTACAAGAACGCCATGGGCGCCGGCATCAAGCCGATCTGCGGCGCCGATCTGTGGCTGTCCAACAAAGACCCGGATAACCCCCTGAGCCGCATCAGCCTGCTGGCGATGAACGGCGTGGGTTATCGCAACCTCACCGAACTGATCTCCCGTGGCTTTATCGATGGTCAGCGCAACGGCTCGATCATCATCGAGCGCGAGTGGGTGGCCGAAGCCAGCGAAGGTCTGATCATGCTCTCGGCGGCCAAAGAGGGCGAAATCGGTATCGCGCTGCTGGGCGGCAACCCTCAGGAAGCCGAAGTGCTGGCGCGTGAGTGGATGCAGGTGTTCCCAGGCCGGTTCTACCTGGAAGTCCAGCGCACCAACCGCCCCAACGATGAAGAGCATCTGCACGCTGCCGTAGCCCTGGCCGATAAGCTGGGTGCGCCGCTGGTGGCGACCAATGATGTGCGCTTTATCAAGAAAGAAGATTTCGAAGCCCACGAGACCCGCGTGTGCATCGGCGAAGGCCGTGCCTTGGATGACCCGCGCCGCTCGAAGAACTACAGCGAAGAGCAGTACCTCAAAAGCGCCGAGGAAATGGCGGAGCTGTTCAGCGACTTGCCCGAGGCCCTGGAAAACTCCGTCGAGATCGCCAAGCGCTGCAACATCGAAGTGAAGCTGGGCAAACACTTCCTGCCCAACTTCCCGATTCCCGATGGCATGACCATCGACGAATACTTTCGCAAAGTGTCGTTCGATGGCCTGGAGGAACGCCTCAGCGTCCTGCTGCCCAAGGACACCACCGAGGACTACGAAGCCAAGCGCCAGGTGTATGTCGATCGGTTGAATTTCGAGCTGGATATCATTATCCAGATGGGATTCCCCGGTTACTTCCTGATCGTAATGGACTTTATCCAGTGGGCCAAAAACAACGGTGTACCGGTAGGCCCTGGTCGGGGGTCAGGTGCTGGCTCGCTGGTGGCCTACGTACAGAAGATCACCGACCTTGACCCGCTTGAATATGACCTGCTGTTCGAACGGTTCCTGAACCCGGAACGGGTTTCCATGCCCGACTTCGACGTCGACTTCTGCATGGATGGCCGTGACCGCGTGATTGAGTACGTGGCCGAAAAATACGGTCGCAACGCGGTAAGTCAGATCATCACCTTCGGCTCCATGGCCGCCAAAGCGGTAATCCGCGACGTGGCGCGGGTGCAGGGCAAATCCTACGGTTTGGCGGACCGCCTGTCGAAGATGATCCCGTTCGAAGTCGGCATGACCCTGGAAAAAGCCTACGAGCAGGAAGAAATCCTGCGCGACTTCATCAAGGTCGATGAAGAAGCCGCCGAAATCTGGGACATGGCGCGCAAGCTCGAAGGCGTGGTGCGTAACGTCGGTAAACACGCCGGTGGTGTGGTTATTGCGCCGACCAAGCTCACCGACTTTTCGCCGATCTATTGCGATGAAGAAGGCGACGGCCTGGTCACCCAGTTCGACAAGGACGACGTGGAGGCCGCCGGCCTGGTGAAGTTCGACTTCCTCGGCCTGCGGACCCTGACGATCATCGACTGGGCACTCAAGACCATCAACCGCGACCGTGCCAAGGTCGGCGAAGAGCCGCTGGATATCGCGTTTATCCCGCTGGACGACAAGCCGACGTACAGCCTGCTGCAAAAAGCCGAAACCACCGCAGTGTTCCAGCTTGAATCCCGGGGCATGAAGGAGCTGATCAAAAAGCTCAAGCCCGACTGCCTGGAAGACTTGATCGCACTGGTGGCCCTGTTCCGTCCGGGCCCGCTGCAATCGGGCATGGTGGATGACTTCATCAACCGTAAACACGGCCGGGCCGAGCTGGCTTACCCGCATTCCGACTATCAGTATGAAGGCCTCAAGCCCGTACTGGCGCCGACCTACGGCATCATCCTGTACCAGGAACAGGTGATGCAGATCGCCCAGGTGATGGCCGGCTACACCCTCGGCGGTGCGGACATGCTGCGTCGCGCCATGGGTAAGAAAAAGCCCGAGGAAATGGCCAAGCAGCGCGGCGGTTTCATTGAAGGTTGCGCCACCAACAATATTGATGCCGACCTGGCCGGTAACATCTTCGACCTGGTAGAAAAGTTCGCCGGTTATGGCTTCAACAAATCCCACTCCGCCGCCTATGGCCTGGTGTCGTACCAGACCGCCTGGCTGAAAGCCCACTACCCGGCACCGTTCATGGCGGCGGTACTTTCGGCGGATATGCACAACACCGACAAGGTCGTGACCTTGATCGAGGAAGTGCGCACCATGAAGCTGCGCCTCGACGCGCCGGACGTGAACGCTTCGGAGTTCAAGTTCACGGTGAACGACGAAGGCCGCATCATCTATGGCCTTGGCGCGATCAAAGGCGTGGGCGAAGGCCCGGTCGAGGCCATTACCGAAGCGCGTCAGGACGGGCCGTTCAAGGACCTGTTCGACTTTTGCGCACGCGTTGACCTCAAGCGCATCAACAAGCGTACCCTCGATGGCCTGATCCGCAGCGGCGCACTCGACCGTCTTGGCCCGTATTTTCATGATGAGCCGAAGGCTTACCAGGCCAATATCGACCGCAACCGTGCGGTGCTGCTGACCGCCATGGAAGAGGCGATCAAGGCCGCCGAACAGACCGCCCGTACCCATGACAGCGGCCACGCCGACCTGTTTGGCGGGCTGTTCGTCGAAGAAGATGCGGATGTCTACGCGAATCACCGCAAGGCCAAGGAGCTGACTCTGAAGGAGCGCCTCAAGGGTGAAAAAGACACCTTGGGCCTGTACCTCACTGGCCACCCGATTGACGAGTACGAAGGCGAAATCCGCCGTTTTGCCCGCCAGCGCATCATCGACCTGAAGCCGGCGCGGGATACCCAGACCGTCGCCGGTATGATCATCGCCCTGCGGGTGATGAAAAATAAGAAGGGCGACAAGATGGGCTTCATCACCCTCGATGACCGCTCGGGCCGCATCGAAGCGTCATTGTTTGCCGACGCGTTTCACTCCGCCCAATCGCTGTTGCAGACCGACGCCATGGTGGTGGTGGAAGGGGAGGTCAGCAATGATGACTTCTCCGGTGGCCTGCGCCTGCGCATCAAGCGCGTGATGAGCATGGAAGACGCCCGCACCAACCTGGCCGAAAGCCTGCGCCTGAAGGTCAAGACCGAAGCGCTTAAAGGTGATCAGCTACGCTGGTTGGGTGACCTGCTAAAACGCCATCGTGGCGCATGCCCGGTGACCATGGAGTACACCGGCAGCGATGCCAAGGCCATGTTGCAGTTTGGTGAGACGTGGCGAATTGATCCCGCTGATGGCTTGATTCAAGCTTTGCGTGACCAGTTCGGGCGAGACAACGTCTTCCTCCAATACCGTTGACGGTCATATAGATCTGATCTCGACTAAACATTTAATCTCGACCTAAACGCGCCTCTCCCTTAAGGTAGGGCGCGAATAGACAACCGGCTGGCCAGGCACCCCTTGGCCGTCGACCCAAGACGGACGCTTATGAACCCGAATTTTCTTGATTTCGAACAGCCGATCGCTGACCTGCAAGCCAAGATCGAAGAGCTGCGCCTGGTCGGCAATGACAATTCGCTGAACATCGGTGATGAAATCGCTCGCCTGCAAGACAAGAGCAGCACGCTCACCGAAGACATCTTCGGCAAGCTGACCAGCTGGCAGATCGCGCGCCTGGCTCGCCATCCGCGCCGTCCCTACACCCTGGACTACATCGAACACATCTTCACCGAGTTCGACGAGTTGCACGGCGACCGTCACTTCTCCGACGACGCAGCCATCGTGGGCGGCATCGCTCGCCTGGACGACCAGCCGGTGATGGTGATCGGTCACCAGAAGGGCCGTGAAGTGCGCGAGAAAGTACGCCGCAACTTCGGTATGCCGCGCCCGGAAGGCTATCGCAAGGCGTGCCGCCTGATGGAAATGGCCGAGCGCTTCAAGATGCCGATCCTGACCTTCATCGACACGCCGGGTGCCTACCCGGGTATCGACGCCGAAGAGCGCAACCAGAGCGAAGCGATTGCCTGGAACCTGCGCGTCATGGCGCGCCTGAAAACCCCGATCATCGCCACTGTGATTGGTGAAGGTGGTTCCGGCGGTGCCCTGGCCATTGGTGTCTGCGACCAACTGAACATGTTGCAGTACTCGACCTACGCGGTGATCTCGCCGGAAGGTTGTGCCTCGATCCTGTGGAAAACCGCCGAAAAGGCGCCGGACGCTGCCGAAGCCATGGGTATCACCGCCGATCGCCTCAAAGGCCTGGGTATCGTGGACAAGGTCATCGCCGAGCCACTGGGCGGCGCCCACCGTGACCCGGCTGCCGCTGCTGCGACCATCCGTGCCGAGTTGGGATCGCAACTGGCGATGCTCAAGAAGCTGGATAACGAAGCGCTGCTGGCTCGTCGTTATGAGCGCCTGATGAGCTACGGCCTCTAAGCCGACGCTGTACCCAATGCGGGAGCCGGCTTGTGTGGGAGCTGGCTTGCCGGCGATAGCATCACCTTGGTATCACTGATACCTCGAGGTGCCTGCATCGCGGGCAAGCCCGGCTCCCACATTTGTTTTGTGTATGCTGACGGACGTATTCAAGCTTTGCGGCGGTGACGTGTGATGAAACCAACCCTGCCGGCCACACTCCTGCACACCCTGGCCGACTGGCGCAACGCGCCGGCCTGGCATATCGCATTCTCCGGCGGTCTCGACTCCACCGTTCTGCTGCACCTCCTGGCCTCATTGGCCAAAATCGAAAATCTGCCTCCTGTCAGCGCCGTCCATGTCCACCATGGCCTGCAAGCTGCTGCCGATGCTTGGCCCTCTCATTGCCAATCGGTCTGCGACAGCCTGGGCGTACCTTTGCGCGTCATGCGCGTGCAGGTCAGTCAGGGTGCGAGCCTTGAACGTGCGGCCCGCGAGGCGCGCTACCAAGCGTTCATGCAGGTCCTAGGGGTGGGGGAGGTGCTTTTCACTGGCCAGCATCGCGACGATCAAGCCGAAACCCTGCTGTTTCGCCTGCTGCGTGGCGCCGGTGTAAGAGGGCTGGCGGCTATGCCTGAGCATCGCCCCTTGGCGCAGGGGTGCTTGGTGCGGCCGTTGCTGGCATTTTCCCGTAGCGACCTGGAAGCCTACGCCCATCAGCATCAGTTGCAGTGGATCGACGACCCCTCCAACGTTGATCCACGGTTTTCCCGCAATTACCTGCGTCACCACGTACTTCCCACGCTGACGAAACGCTGGCCACAGGCGATCACCCACTTGGCTCGCACGGCTGAACACATGACCGAGGCTCAAGGGCTGCTCGACGAATTGGCGATGATGGACCTGCAGCGCGCCGATCAGCCTTCTGCGCTTCCCTGGTTGCCTCTGCCGTCCCTGGCGCTTGAACCATTGCGCGAGCTATCCGATGCCCGCCAGCGTAACGCCCTGCGGCATTGGCTCACGCCACTGACCCGTTTACCCGACAGCGACCACTGGGCCGGTTGGCATGCCCTGCGCGATGCCAAGAGCGACGCACAGCCTCTGTGGCGCCTGGCCGACGGCCAAATGCAGCGTAGCGGTGAACGCATCTGGTGGTTGCCCTCAACATGGTCGGAGTTTTCCGACGCATCGGTGAGCTGGCCCGATCCGCAAGATCCACTAGAGTTAACGGGCAATGGTCAACTGAGGTTTATCGGCAAGACCCCCGAAGGCCCGCTGGAGGTGCGTTATCGCCAGGGTGGCGAAATCATCGACGTAGCGGGCCGAGGCCGGCGGGATCTCAAGCGTCTGCTGAATGAAAGCGGCATGCCGGGCTTCGCCCGTGGCAGATTGCCGCTGGTCTATCGGGGCGAGCAATTGCTGGCTGTGCCAAGCGTTGCGGGGGCATGGTCCAGGTCGGTGGGTGAGGTGCAATTGGATTGGTTGCCACAGACCTGCGATCAAGGTTTGAGCTGATAGCGCCTTTCCGGTAGACTACGCTCCCTTCTTGATACAACTTCTGTGGATTCGCCTGAATCGCAGTCGTTGCCGATTACCAAGCAGTCTTTGCTGGGCGATTCCAAAAAATGTGTAGCGATCAACGTACCGGTGCTTCATTGCTGGTCTGTCACAACGCGGCGGTTTTTTTGAAAGGTGCACTGTGATTAATGCAGGTGATCGGGGGCTTCGGCCTTCCTTCGCTTTCCCCGGCGGCTCGGACCGCTTTAACGCAGACTTCTAGGGTTTTTCATGACGCGCTACATATTCGTCACGGGCGGTGTTGTTTCTTCATTGGGGAAAGGCATTGCCTCCGCTTCATTGGCGGCCATCCTGGAGGCGCGGGGACTTAAGGTCACCATGCTCAAGCTGGACCCGTACATCAACGTTGACCCGGGCACCATGAGCCCGTTCCAGCACGGTGAAGTGTTCGTCACCCACGACGGCGCCGAGACCGACCTGGACCTGGGCCACTACGAGCGGTTCATCCGCACGACCATGACCCAGAACAACAACTTCACCACCGGCCGTGTCTACGAGCACGTGCTGCGCAAAGAGCGCCGTGGTGACTACCTGGGTGCAACCATCCAGGTGATCCCGCACATCACCGACGAAATCAAGCGCCGCATCATCAAGGGTGCAGGCGATGCCGACGTGGCGATGGTCGAGATCGGTGGCACCGTGGGTGACATCGAGTCCCAACCGTTCCTCGAAGCCATCCGCCAGTTGCGTTTCGAAGTCGGCGCCAAGCGCGCGATGCTGATGCACCTGACACTGGTGCCGTACATCGCCACTGCCGGCGAAACCAAAACCAAGCCTACCCAGCATTCGGTCAAGGAACTGCGTTCCATCGGCCTGCAGCCGGATGTGCTGGTATGCCGCTCCGATCATCCGATCGACATTTCCTCGCGCCGCAAGATCGCGCAGTTCACCAACGTTGAAGAACGTGCGGTGATTGCCCTGGAAGACGCCGACACCATCTACAAGATCCCGGGCATCCTGCATTCCCAGGGGCTGGATGATTTTGTGGTCGAGCGTTTCGGCCTGCAGTGCGGCGGCGCCGACCTGTCCGAGTGGGAAGCGGTTGTCGACGCCAAGCTCAACCCTGAGCATGAAGTCACCATCGCCATGGTCGGCAAGTACATGGAACTGCTGGACGCGTACAAGTCGCTGATCGAAGCGATGAGCCACGCCGGTATCAGCAACCGTACCAAGGTCAACCTGCGCTACATCGATTCCGAAGACATCGAGAACCAGGGCACCGCGCTGCTCGAAGGTGTTGACGCTATCCTCGTTCCCGGCGGTTTCGGCCTGCGTGGCGTGGAAGGCAAGATCACCGCAGTGCAGTACGCCCGTGAAAACAAGGTGCCGTACCTGGGTATCTGCCTGGGCATGCAAGTGGCTGTTATCGAGTTCGCCCGTAACGTGCTGGGCTGGAAAGACGCCAACTCCACCGAGTTCGATCACACCAGCGGCCATCCGGTCGTGGGCCTGATCACCGAGTGGGAAGACGCCACCGGCGCCGTTGAAACCCGTACCGAAACGTCCGACCTGGGCGGCACCATGCGCCTGGGCGCACAGGATTGCCTGCTGGAAGCCGGCTCGCTGGTACACGACTGCTACGGCAAGGATGTGATCGTCGAGCGTCACCGCCACCGTTACGAAGTGAACAACAACCTGCTGCCGCAGATCAAAGAAGCTGGCCTGAAAATCTCCGGCCGCTCCGGTGATGGCAAGCTGGTTGAAGTGGTCGAGGCACCGGATCATCCGTGGTTCGTGGCTTGCCAGTTCCACCCGGAGTTCACCTCGACACCGCGTGACGGTCACCCGTTGTTCAGTGGTTTCGTCAAAGCAGCACTGACGCAACATCAGAAGAAGGCGTAAACCTGATGGCCCAGAAGATCATTCGCGTAGGCGACATCGAGATTGCCAACGACAAGCCCATGGTGCTGTTCGGCGGCATGAACGTGCTGGAAAGCCGCGACATGGCGATGCAGGTGTGTGAAGAGTACGTGCGGGTCACCCAGAAGCTGGGTATTCCTTACGTCTTCAAGGCCAGCTTCGACAAGGCCAACCGTTCGTCCGTGACCTCCTATCGCGGCCCGGGCCTTGAAGAAGGCATGCGGATCTTCCAGGACATCAAGCAAGCCTTCGGCGTGCCGATCATCACCGACGTCCACGAGCCTGAGCAGGCTGCGGTGGTCGCCGAGGTGTGCGACATCATCCAGTTGCCGGCTTTCCTGTCGCGCCAGACCGACCTCGTGGTCGCCATGGCCAAGACCGGCGCGGTGATCAACATCAAGAAAGCCCAATTCCTCGCTCCTCAGGAGATGAAACACATCCTGAGCAAATGCGTGGAAGCGGGTAACGACCAGTTGATCCTTTGCGAGCGGGGTTCGAGCTTCGGCTATAACAACCTCGTGGTGGACATGCTCGGTTTCGGCATCATGAAACAGTTCGAATACCCAGTGTTCTTCGACGTAACCCACGCGCTGCAAATGCCCGGTGGTCGCTCGGACTCCGCTGGCGGGCGCCGTGCCCAGGTGACGGACCTGGCCAAGGCGGGCATGAGCCAGTCCCTGGCGGGCCTGTTCCTTGAAGCCCACCCAGACCCGGACAACGCCAAATGTGATGGCCCATGCGCGCTGCGCCTGGACAAGCTGGAGCCATTCCTGGCCCAACTCAAGCAGTTGGACGAGCTGGTCAAGAGTTTTCCGACGGTAGAGACCGCGTAACTGGCATTTCTCCGGTAGAATTTCCCACGCTTTACGCTCAGGCCCCCGGGCCTGAGCCTTGTCGTCTGCAAGCCTGCCCCGTTGTTCCACCCTTGCGGTCGGTCAAAAGATTTCCTTCAGCTGCGTCGTTTTCGTCAACTTTGGAGTGTTTACAACAATGGCAAAAATCGTCGACATCAAAGGTCGTGAAGTTCTCGACTCCCGTGGCAACCCCACCGTCGAAGCCGACGTGCTTCTCGATAACGGCATCATCGGCAGCGCCTGCGCGCCGTCCGGTGCTTCCACCGGTTCGCGCGAAGCGCTGGAACTGCGTGATGGCGACAAGAGCCGTTACCTGGGCAAGGGTGTACTCAAGGCTGTAGCCAACATCAACGGTCCGATTCGTGACCTGTTGCTGGGCAAGGACCCGCTGGACCAGAAAGCCCTGGACCACGCGATGATCAAGCTCGACGGCACTGAAAACAAAGGCAGCCTCGGCGCCAACGCCATCCTCGCGGTATCCCTGGCCGCCGCCAAGGCAGCAGCCCAGGACCAGGACCTGCCGTTGTACGCACACATTGCCAACCTGAATGGCACTCCGGGCGTCTACTCGATGCCGGTGCCGATGATGAACATCATCAACGGTGGCGAGCACGCGGATAACAACGTCGACATCCAGGAGTTCATGGTGCAGCCAGTGGGCGCCAAGTCCTTCTCCGAAGGCCTGCGCATGGGCACCGAGATTTTCCATCACCTCAAGGCTGTACTGAAGGCTCGTGGCCTGAGCACTGCCGTGGGAGACGAAGGTGGTTTCGCGCCGAACCTGGCCTCCAACGAAGATGCACTGAAAGTCATCTCCGAAGCTGTGGCCAACGCTGGCTACACGCTGGGCACCGACGTGACCCTGGCTCTGGACTGCGCCGCCAGCGAATTCTATGAAGACGGCAAGTACAACCTGTCCGGCGAAGGCCAGGTGTTCGACTCCGAAGGCTTCGCTGAATACCTCAAAGGCTTGACCCAGCGCTACCCGATCATCTCGATCGAAGACGGCCTGGACGAGTCCGACTGGGATGGCTGGAAAATCCTCACCGACAAGATCGGCGAAAAAATCCAGCTGGTGGGTGACGACCTTTTCGTGACCAACACCAAGATCCTGAAAGAAGGCATCGACAAGAAGATCGCCAACTCGATCCTGATCAAGTTCAACCAGATCGGCACCCTGACCGAAACCCTGGAAGCCATCCAGATGGCCAAGGCCGCGGGCTACACCGCCGTGATCTCCCATCGCTCCGGCGAAACCGAAGATTCCACCATTGCCGACCTGGCCGTGGGTACTTCGGCGGGCCAGATCAAGACCGGTTCCCTGTGCCGTTCCGATCGCGTTTCCAAGTACAACCAATTGCTGCGCATCGAAGAGCAATTGGCAGGTAAAGCCAAGTACAACGGTCGCGGCGAGTTTCGCGGCTAAGCAGTAAATGGTAAAAAGTCGGCGGATTGCGTCGGAAATCTCACGAAAATGTGAATTTCGGCGCTAATCTGCTGACTGACAAGCGCAAGCCTGGGTTTTCCAGGCTTTGTGCTATCAGTTGCTGCAAAAGGTTTGCATGACTGTCTTTATTCAATGGATACCCGGATTTCGATGCGCAGTCCCAATTGGTTGTTCCTCGTCTTGCTCTTGTTGCTGGCTGGCCTGCAGTACCGCCTATGGGTCGGTAATGGCAGCTTTGCGCAGGTGGAAGAGTTGACCCAGCAAATTGCCGACCAGCGTGCCGAAAACGAACGCCTGCTGGAGCGCAACCGTGTCCTCGACGCTGAAGTGCTTGAGCTGAAAAAAGGCACGGAGACCGTTGAAGAGCGGGCTCGTCATGAGTTGGGCATGGTCAAGGAGGGCGAGACCCTCTACCAGTTGGCCCAATGAGCCACGATTTACCGGCCTTCTGGGCCGTGATTCCTGCCGCGGGCGTCGGTGCCCGTATGGCTGCGGACCGTCCCAAGCAGTACCTGCAATTGGGCGGGCGCACTATTCTCGAACACAGCCTCGGCTGTTTTCTCGACCATCCATGCCTCAAGGGCCTGGTGGTCAGTCTTGCAATTGACGATCCTTATTGGCCCACCTTGGCATGCGCCAATGACCCGCGTATCCAGCGTGCCGACGGGGGCTCGGAACGTTCCGGCTCGGTACTCAATGCGCTGCTGCAACTCAACGCCCTGGGCGCAAGTGATGACGACTGGGTGTTGGTGCATGACGCTGCGCGGCCTAACCTGAGCCGTGATGACCTCGACAAATTGTTGGCGGAACTGGCTGACGATCCGGTAGGCGGCCTGCTGGCGGTGCCGGCGCGCGACACCCTCAAGCGTGTCGACAAGCACGGCCGTGTGGTGGACACCATTGATCGCAGCCTGATCTGGCAGGCTTATACACCGCAGATGTTCCGCCTGGGCGCCTTGCATCGCGCCTTGGCCGACAGCCTGGTGGCCGATGCGGTGATCACCGATGAAGCGTCGGCCATGGAATGGTCTGGGCAGGCACCGCGCCTGATCGAAGGGCGTTCGGACAATATCAAGGTGACTCGGCCGGAAGACCTGGAGTGGTTGAAGTTGCGCTGGGCTAATCGGCGGTAACCTGTCAGACCGAGTCTGCTTCATCGCAGGCAAGCCAGCTCCCACATTTGATCGCTGCCACATCAAACAACACGTCCAACTGTGGGAGCCGGGCTTGCCCGCGATGAGGCCGGTGCAGACCACCTCAATTCAATGCTTGTACTCCGGCCTCTGCGCCAACCCCACCTTCAAAAAGTCCACCAGCTTCCTCACCTTCGGCGACAAATGCCGCTGCTGCGGATACAGCGCCCACACGGCGGTATTCGGCGGTTGATGAGCCTGCAGCAGCGACACCAACGCCCCGCTGTGCAGATGCTCCAGCACGTAGTAATCCGGCAACTGGCACAAGCCCATGCCTTGCAACGCGGCATCCAACACCGCTTGCCCACTGTTGCAGCGCCAATTGCCTTGCACACGCTGGGAAAATTCCCGCCCATCCTGGGCCATTTGCCAGATATCCGAGCTGCCAATCAGACAGTTATGCCGGCTCAACTCCGACAAGCTGTGTGGCCGACCGTACCGTTCGAGGTAGGAGGGGGAGGCGCACAGGTACATGCGCCGAGGCGCCAGACGGCTGGCGACCATGCGCGAGTCTTGCAGGCGTCCCAGGCGGATGGCCAGGTCGAGGCCTTCATGGACCAGGTCCAGCGAGCGGTTGGTCAACTCGATGTCCACGCGCAGTTGCGGATAGTGCGCCATGAACCGCGTCACCAGCGGCACGATAAAACGTTCGCCATAGGCCACGGCGCAGGTCATGCGCAACATGCCCTTGGGTTCGCTGGTCAGGTCGCCCACCGCCCGCAACGCTTCCTCGCGACCGTCCTGCAGGCGTTGGCAGTGCTGCAGGAAGGTCTGACCGGCTTCGGTCAAGGTCACCTTGCGCGTACTGCGGTACAGCAATCGGGTTTGCAGGCGTTCTTCAAGACGCGCCACTTGCCGGCTGACATGGGATGAAGACACCCCCAGCCGTTCGGCCGCCGCCGTGAACTGGCTGCATTCGGCCACCGCGACAAACTCGTCAATGCCTTCCCAGCGGTTCTCCAGCATGCTGATTGTCCCTGTACAGCAATAATGTTTTGCTTTGGTCCGGATTATTCATCAATGGGTGATGATTTACACTCACCGTCTCAGTTTTTAACCCGATGGAGAAACCCGGATGATCAAGTCCCGTGCCGCCGTAGCCTTCGAAGCCAAGAAGCCCCTTGAGATTGTTGAAGTGGATGTCGCCATGCCCAAGGCTGGCGAGGTGCTGCTGCGGGTAGTTGCGTCCGGCGTGTGCCACACCGACGCCTACACCTTGTCGGGCGCCGACCCGGAAGGCATTTTTCCGTCGATCCTCGGCCATGAAGGCGGCGCAGTGGTGGAAGCCATCGGCGAGGGCGTGACTTCGGTCGCTGTGGGCGATCACGTGATCCCGCTGTACACCCCGGAATGCGGCAAGTGCAAGTTCTGCCTGAGTGGCAAGACCAACCTGTGCCAGGCCATCCGCGCCACGCAGGGCAAGGGCTTGATGCCGGATGGCACCACGCGTTTCTCCTACAAGGGCCAGCCGATTTTCCACTACATGGGCACCTCGACGTTCTCCGAGTACACCGTGCTGCCGGAAATCTCCGTGGCCAAGATTCCTAAAGAAGCGCCGTTGGAAAAAGTCTGCCTGCTCGGTTGCGGTGTCACTACCGGTATCGGTGCGGTGATCAACACTGCCAAGGTCAAACCGGGCGACACCGTGGCCGTCTTCGGTCTGGGCGGTATTGGCCTGTCGGCGATTATCGGTGCAGTCAAGGCCAAGGCCGGGCGCATCATCGCCATCGATATCAACCCGGCCAAGTTCGAAATCGCCAAGCAACTGGGCGCTACCGATTGCATCAACCCGAAAGACTACGATCGCCCGATCCAGGATGTGATCGTGGATTTGACCGACGGCGGCGTGGACTTTTCCTTCGAGTGCATCGGCAACGTACAACTGATGCGTGCGGCCCTTGAGTGCTGCCACAAAGGCTGGGGCGAGTCGGTGATCATCGGTGTGGCCGGTGCTGGCCAGGAAATTGCCACTCGCCCATTCCAACTGGTCACCGGGCGCGTCTGGCGTGGGTCGGCGTTTGGTGGCGTGCGCGGTCGTACCGAATTGCCAAGCTACGTGGAAATGGCCCAGACCGGTGAAATCCCGCTGGACACCTTCATCACCCACACCATGGGCCTGGAAGATATCAACAAAGCGTTTGACCTGATGCATGAAGGCAAGAGCATTCGTACCGTCATTCACTTCTGAGGTCGGCCATGAGTCTGGAAAACCTGTCATGCCAGAAGAGCTTCGGCGGCTGGCATAAACGCTACAAGCATCATTCGGATGTGCTCGGTTGCGACATGACCTTCGCGGTCTATCTGCCGCCGCAAGCAGAGCAGGGCGGTAAATTACCGGTGCTGTATTGGCTGTCCGGTCTGACCTGCACCGATGAGAACTTCATGCAGAAAGCCGGCGCCCAGCGCATGGCCGCCGAGTTGGGCTTGATCATCGTTGCACCGGACACCAGCCCCCGTGGCCCCGGTGTGCCGGACGATCCGGACAACGCCTGGGATTTTGGCCTCGGCGCCGGCTTCTACCTCAATGCCACCCAGGAACCCTGGGCCAAGCACTATCGGATGCATGACTACGTGGTACAGGAGTTACCGGCCTTGGTGGAAGCGCATTTCCCTGCGTCGGATAAGCGCGGCATCAGCGGCCACTCCATGGGCGGTCACGGTGCGCTGGTCTGCGCGCTGCGCAACCCTGGACGTTACCTGTCGGTGTCGGCGTTTTCGCCGATCAACAACCCGATGGACTGCCCATGGGGTCAGAAAGCTTTTTCCCGTTATTTGGGTGAAGAGCGCTCTAAGTGGCGTGAATGGGATGCGTGCGTGCTGATCAGCGAAGCCTCGGAAAAGCTGCCGCTGTTGGTGGACCAGGGCGATCGCGACGATTTCCTCGCCGTTCAGCTCAAGCCCGAAGCCCTGCTGCAGGCGGCCAAGGCAGCCAACCATCCGCTGGAACTGCGCCTGCAGCCTGGCTACGACCACAGCTACTTTTTCATCGCCAGCTTCATTGAAGACCATTTGCGTCATCATGGGCGTGCTTTGCTCGGTTAATCTGAGGCAAAAGTAGGTAGAATCACGCCCTGAATTAAATCGGGGCGTTTTTTTATGCGTATTGGCCACGGCTACGATGTGCACCGTTTCGCTGAAGGCGATTTCATCACCCTGGGCGGCGTGCGCATTGCACACCACCATGGGTTGCTGGCTCATTCCGACGGCGACGTGGTCCTGCACGCCTTGAGCGATGCCTTGCTCGGCGCGGCTGCATTAGGCGATATCGGCAAGCACTTTCCGGACACCGACCCCACCTTCAAGGGGGCGGACAGTCGTGTGTTGCTGCGCCATGTGGTCGGCCTGATCCATGCCAAGGGCTGGAAGGTCGGCAACGTCGATAACACCATCGTCGCCCAGGCGCCGAAAATGGCCCCCCATATTGAAGCGATGCGCGCAGTGATCGCCGCAGACCTGCAAATTGAATTGGATCAAGTCAACGTGAAAGCCACCACCACCGAAAAGCTCGGGTTTACCGGTCGTGAAGAGGGCATTGCGGTGCACTCCGTCGCCTTGTTGCTGCGCGCATGAACGACCTGCAACTGCTGGGCCCGCGGGCCTATGGCGAGGCCCTGGGCAGCGCGGTACTGAAGGCCACGGCCGAAGACTTCCAGGTTGATGAGGTGCTGGACATCCCGCTGACCGGCGATGGCGAGCACCTGTGGCTGTGGGTGGAAAAGCGCGGCTTGAACACTGAGGAAGCCGCACGGCGTATCGCCAAAGCCGCTGGGGTGCCATTGCGCACCGTCAGCTATGCCGGGCTCAAGGATCGTCAGGCCCTGACCCGCCAGTGGTTCAGCGTGCAATTGCCCGGCAAGGCCGACCCGGACATGAGCGGCGCAGAAAACGACACCCTCAAGATCCTGAAAACCGCCCGTCACAAGCGCAAGTTGCAGCGTGGGGCCCATTCGGCCAATGGTTTCACCTTGCGCCTGACCCAATTGGCCGGCGACACCGCTGCCATCGACGCACGTCTGCAGTTGATTGCCCGGCACGGCATCCCCAATTATTTCGGCACCCAGCGTTTTGGCCACAACGGCGGCAATGTGGTGGATGCTCGCGAGTGGGCTGCCCGCAAGGCCCTGCCCGAGCAGCGCAACGTGCGCTCGCGCTTGCTGTCCACGGCTCGCAGTTACCTGTTCAACCAAGTGTTGGCGGCTCGCGTCGCCGACGGTTCATGGCAGCGTGCCCAAGTTGGCGATCTGCTGGCGTTTACCGACAGTCGCAGTTTTTTTCCGGCCGGGGAAGCTGAATGCAGTGACCCGCGCCTGGCGATCCTGGACCTGCATCCCACCGGCCCGCAGTGGGGCGAAGGCGACTCGCCGGCGAAAGGTCTTACGTACGAGCTGGAACAATCTGTCGCCGCTGGCGAAGCAGACCTACGTGATTGGCTGGTGAAGGCGGGAATGAGCCAGGAACGTCGCATTCTGCGACTGCCCATTGGCGGGTTGACGTGGCATTATCCCGGGCCTGACATTCTGCAATTGGAATTCGTCCTGCCGGCCGGATGCTTCGCCACTGTCTTGGTGCGCGAGCTTGTTGATCTGGTGCCGGTGGGGCAGACGGACAGCCCATGCGTATTCTGATATCAAACGATGACGGTGCCACCGCACCCGGTCTTGCCGCGCTCCATGCTGCGCTGCAGGATTACGCCGAGTGCGTGGTGGTTGCCCCCGACCAGGACAAGAGCGGCGCCAGCAGTTCGCTGACGCTCGACCGTCCGCTGCATCCGCGGGTCCTGGCCAATGGCTTTATCAGCGTTAACGGCACCCCCACCGACTGCGTGCACCTGGCGATCAACAGTCTGCTGGAGCACCAGCCAGACCTGGTGGTCTCGGGGATCAACCTGGGCGCCAACCTGGGTGATGACGTGCTGTATTCCGGCACCGTGGCGGCCGCCCTTGAAGGGCGCTTCCTGGGCCGCACCGGCTTTGCCTTTTCCTTTGCTTCGCGGCAACTGGATAACCTGGCGACGGCGGCCTACTACGCGCGCAAGTTGGTGGAGGCCCATGCTTCCTTGGACCTGCCGCCGCGTACGGTGCTCAACGTCAATATCCCCAACTTGCCCCTCGACCATATTCGCGGTATCCAACTCACGCGCCTGGGTCATCGCGCCCGTGCGGCGGCGCCCTTGAAGGTGGTCGACCCTCGCGGCAAGGAAGGGTATTGGATCGCCGCCGCCGGCGACGCCGAAGATGGCGGCGAAGGCACCGACTTTCATGCGGTGATGCAAGGCTATGTCTCCGTTACCCCTCTGCTGTTTGATCGCACCTTCAGTGATGCCTTCAGTGGCCTTGATGGCTGGCTGGAGGGACTGCGTTGATGGCTCGTGAACAAGACGACCTGTTGCGCCGTGGCATCGGGATGACCTCCCAGCGCACCCGGGAGCGGTTGATCCAGCGTCTGTATGAAGAAGGCTTGTCCAACGCGCAGGTGCTGGAAGTGATCCGGCGCACGCCGCGGCACCTGTTTGTCGATGAGGCGCTGGCGCATCGCGCCTATGAAGACACAGCGTTGCCCATCGGCCACAACCAGACCATTTCTCAGCCCTATATGGTTGCGCGTATGAGCGAGCTATTGCTGGCGGCGGGGCCGTTGGACAAGGTGCTGGAGATTGGTACCGGCTCCGGCTACCAGACGGCCGTGCTGTCGCAATTGGTAGAGCGGGTGTTTTCGGTCGAGCGCATCAAGGTGCTACAGGACCGGGCCAAAGAGCGTCTGGTGGAGCTGAACCTGCGCAACGTGGTATTCCGCTGGGGCGATGGTTGGGAGGGCTGGCCGGCGCTGGCGCCCTACAACGGTATCATCGTCACCGCCGTGGCCACCGATGTGCCGCAAGCCTTGCTGGATCAATTGGCGCCTGGCGGGCGGCTGGTCATCCCGGTGGGCTCCGGCGAAGTGCAACAGTTGATGCTTATTATCCGTGAGGACGAAGGTTTTTCCCGGCATGTACTCGGTGCCGTGCGGTTCGTACCCTTGCTCAACGGCCCGCTGGCCTGATCATTTATTCGCAGGCAGTGAATTCTGCAAGCGCGGATGTGTCTTACGGCGGGGTCCATTGAATCACCATGCCTGGCAGCCACGATTAAACATGATGAATTTTTCCTTTCAGTCAGGTGCCAGTAAAAAGCCAATGCCCAGTTATACTTGCGTCATATTTCAAGCCTGATACAGGCGTTAACGTTCAGCCACCACAAAGGGAGCGGCGGGTGAGTCTCACAGGTCCTGCGCAGCGAATGAGTAAAACAAGCTTTCAGCGACTGGTGCTTGGCCTTGTCTTGAGTTCCTTATTGGCAGCCTGCTCGAGCACGCCATCCGGCGGTGCGCGGGTCGTTGACCGTACCAACGCAATCCCCCAGAGACCTACGGTCACCACCGGCCAATACGTGGTGCGCAAAGGCGACACCCTGTTCTCGATTGCCTTTCGTTATGGCTGGGACTACAAGGCGCTGGCCGCCCGTAACAACATTCCTGTGCCGTATACGATCCATCCGGGGCAGACCATTCGTTTCGATGGTCGCTCAGGTTCTGCACCTACGGCAGTTGTGACAAAGTCGGGATCTTCGCCATCGTCCTCAAGCAAGACCACCATCATTACCCGGCCTGCAGGCAGCGCCGCGCCTACGGTTGCGAGCAAGCCGGCACCCGCGCCGTTGCCACCTGCCGGGCCTGCGCCGACCGGTTGGGGATGGCCCTCAAACGGAGTGTTGATTGGAAAATTCTCTTCAAACGGTAGTTTGAATAAAGGCATTGATATCGCCGGGGATTTGGGACAGCCTGTTTTAGCTGCGTCTGATGGGACAGTGGTGTACGCCGGGAGTGGTTTGCGGGGCTACGGCGAGCTGGTCATCATCAAACACAGCGATACCTACGTCAGTGCCTACGGTCATAACCGCAGGTTGTTGGTTCGGGAGGGGCAGCAGGTCAAGGTCGGACAGACGATTGCCGAAATGGGGTCAACGGGCACAGACCGGGTGAAACTGCACTTTGAGATTCGCCGCCAAGGGAAGCCTGTAGATCCGCTGCAATTCCTGCCCCGTCGTTGATGTGTTGCACAGCCTGTTCCCTCACGTAGAAGGAACAGGCTCCAGCGTTGCCAAGGATAGAGGCGTCGCTTGAGCTTGAGGTCGAACTCACCAAAGGACTATAACAATGGCTCTCAGTAAAGAAGTGCCGGAGTTTGACATCGACGATGAGGTTCTCCTTATGGAGACCGGCATCGATTTGGAAACGATGTCAGATAATGAAGGGGTATCACCACCTTCAGTTCGCACCAAATCCAAAAATGCTGCCGCTTTGAAGCAGCACAAGTACGTTGATTACACGCGGGCGCTCGATGCGACCCAGCTGTACCTCAATGAAATCGGCTTTTCCCCTCTGTTGACCCCCGAAGAAGAAGTCCATTTTGCGCGTCTGTCGCAGAAGGGCGATCCGGCTGGGCGTAAGCGCATGATTGAAAGCAACCTGCGCCTGGTGGTGAAGATCGCCCGACGCTACGTCAATCGTGGGCTTTCCCTGTTGGACCTGATCGAGGAGGGTAACCTGGGCTTGATCCGGGCTGTGGAGAAGTTCGACCCTGAGCGGGGCTTCCGTTTCTCCACCTATGCCACCTGGTGGATTCGCCAGACCATCGAACGGGCGATCATGAATCAGACCCGCACGATCCGGTTGCCGATCCATGTGGTCAAGGAGCTCAACGTCTACCTGCGGGCGGCGCGTGAGCTGACGCAAAAACTCGATCATGAACCTTCGCCTGAAGAGATCGCCAACCTCCTGGAAAAACCGGTAGGGGAGGTCAAGCGCATGCTGGGCCTTAACGAGCGTGTCTCTTCGGTCGATGTCTCGCTGGGTCCGGATTCGGATAAGACCCTGCTGGACACCCTGACCGATGATCGTCCGACAGACCCTTGCGAGCTGCTGCAAGACGATGATCTTTCCCAAAGTATTGACCAGTGGCTCTCAGAGCTCACGGACAAGCAGCGTGAAGTGGTGATTCGCCGCTTCGGCCTGCGCGGCCATGAGAGCAGCACCCTGGAGGATGTAGGCCTGGAGATCGGCCTGACCCGTGAGCGGGTGCGGCAGATCCAGGTAGAGGGCCTCAAGCGCTTGCGCGAGATCCTGGAGAAGAATGGCTTGTCGAGTGAGTCGTTGTTCCAATAACGATTGGTAGGGCAGCGATCACAAAACGCCCGATGCATGTGAATGCACCGGGCGTTTTGCTGTGCCCTGATCGTTCCCATGCTCTGCGTGGGAATGCAGCTCTGGACGCTCGGCGTCCCAAAGCGCGACGCCGAGCGTCACAAGAGGCGTTCCCACGCAGAGCGCGGGAACGATCAGGCATAAAAAAACCCCGCTTTTAAGGGCGGGGTTTTTTCGACTAAGTCAGTACAAGTTAGATAACTTGAACTTCTTCAGCTTGCATGCCTTTCTGACCGCGGGTAGCGATGAAAGAAACCTGTTGGCCTTCTTTCAGGCTTTTGAAGCCGTCGGATTGGATAGCTTTGAAGTGAACGAACAGGTCGTCACCGGATTGTGGAGTGATGAAGCCGAAGCCTTTTTCATCGTTGAACCACTTAACGGTACCAGTTTGGCGATTAGACATGGTGTATCTCCTTGGACAAAGTTAACTGCGACTCAGGAAAAGCCCTGGCCGAGACTGAGTGCAAAGAGCAGGAAAAATTCTTGGAGATGGTTGGATCGAAATTCAACATATCGTGTAGAGATTCTCAGTGACACAAGCAGCACAGTGGCGCCACCTTAACCCTTTTTCAGGAACGTGCCAATGGTATTTCCGAAGGTTTCTCTAATTTCGTGACTGGCGGTGGTATTTACAGTCATTGGCGCCGGGCACCCGGGCCCCGGCCACGCTGGCTGCGGCTTATAGCTGGCAGTGCATTGATCAAGAAAACCGGTGCGGCCTTTGAACCCCAACGCCGGCCCCGGTAAGATGGCCCACAGATTTTTTTCGCCTCGCTATTCAGGACACCGCCATGAGCATCAAATCGGACAAGTGGATTCGCCGCATGGCGCAGGAACACGGCATGATCGAGCCGTTCGTCGAACGCCAGATTCGTGGCGAAGGCGACGAGCGCGTGATTTCGTACGGCGTTTCCAGCTATGGCTACGACGTGCGTTGCGCCGATGAATTCAAGGTGTTCACCAACATCAATTCGGCGATCGTCGATCCTAAGAACTTCGACGAAAAGAGCTTCGTCGACGTCAAGAGCGACGTGTGCATCATCCCGCCCAACTCCTTCGCCCTGGCGCGCACCGTGGAGTTCTTCCGTATTCCTCGCGACGTGCTGACCATCTGCCTGGGTAAAAGCACCTATGCCCGCTGCGGCATTATCGTCAATGTCACGCCGCTTGAGCCTGAGTGGGAAGGCCACGTCACCCTGGAATTCTCCAACACCACCACCTTGCCGGCGAAAATCTACGCCAACGAAGGCGTGGCACAGATGCTGTTCCTGCAGTCCGATGAGGCCTGTGAAGTGTCCTACAAAGACCGTGCGGGCAAGTATCAGGGCCAACGCGGCGTCACTCTCCCACGCGCTTGATCGAAAGCGCCTACGGGTAAAGGGAATTTGTCTGCAGAAAGTGACTCTATCTAGGTGTACTGCTTCGGCGCGTGTGAAACGCGCCGGGCCATACTTGAGGAGTACCCTATGAAGATCGACCCGCGAATCAGCGCAGAACTCGCCCGGCTTGAACCCAACCAGATTGGTGTTCTGGCCTGGTCCTTGATGGCCAACCCCGCGCACGCGGGGGGCATCCCAGGTCAACCCGAACCTGATTACCCGCAGCCTACCGAGCCGGGTGAGCCGACCTTACCGGACGAGCCGCCACCCGCACCCGTTGCCTGATACCTGAGCAGGCCTGTGTCGATTCATTGAATCGGCCAGACCTGATGATCGCCAATCACAAAGATTCGCTGGTCCTGGGCCTGCTCCACGGCATAACCCCCTGTAAACGCGCCGAAGGCTGGCAGCAGGCTAATCTGAGTGCCGATCTGGAAGCACGGCAGGCGTAGCCGCTGGCGCCCTTTGCCGCGCAAGTGGTACACCGGATGCACATGCCCCGCCAGTACATGATGGCTGGCGTGGGCGTCTGGCTCATGTTGCAAGGCGAAAGGGCCCATCAGCAGGGGCTCGGGGATCACCTCGATGCCCAGATCCAACGGTGGGTCGCCGGCGCTTTTGTCGTGATTGCCGCGAATCAAGGTCAAGGCCAATGTCCGATTGCGCTCACGCCAGGCCCTGATTGCGTTCAGGGTGCCGCTGGCATGAGAGCCGGGACCGTGGAGGAAATCACCGAGAAAGATCAACTGCGCGCACGGCAGGGCCGATAACAGCTTGTCCAGGCGTTCCAGGTTGGCCGTAGTCGTGCCCTGCGGCACCGGTTGTCCCAGGCTGCGATAGGCCGAAGCCTTGCCAAAATGCGCATCGGCAATCAGCAGGCATCGGCGTGCGGGCCAATACACGGCCTTGTCCGGCAATAGCCAGAGTTCTTCGCCTTCAACCGTCAGTGGGTAATGCATCAGCCTTGCCCTTTGTCGGCGACTTTTTCCAGGTCCTTGACCATCCGCGCGATGCGCTCCGAGAGTTTTTCCGAGCTCATGCTTTCGCGCATCCGTTCTACCAGCAGCGGAAAGGCCAGGGGCGTGGGCCGCTGGATCCTGTGCAAGTCCAGCTTCAATGTCGACAGATGATTCAGCGTCTGTTCCAGCCGGCGAATATCCAGCTCGTCTTGCAGCACTTCTTCCCCAGCCTGGGCCAGCAGCAGATTTTGTGGGTCATATTGCTTGAACACTTCAAAGAACAAACCACTGGAAGCCTGCACTTGTCGCGTGCTTTTTGGCGCGCCGGGATACCCGGCAAATACCAGCCCGGCGATTCGCGCAATCTCGCGAAAGCGGCGCAGGGCCAGTTCACCGGCATTGAGGCTGGCAATTACGTCAGCCAGCAGGCCTTGGGGGCTCAGCAACCGAGTATTCAACAATTGGGGCCACTGCACCTCGGTGGCGCTCAACAGCTCCAGGCCATAATCATTCACCGCAATCGAAAAGGTCAGCGGCTGCTGCTGGCTGACCCGCCACGCCAGCAAACTGGCCAAGCCCAGGTGTACTTGGCGGCCAGCGAACGGATACAAAAACAAGTGCCAGCCCTCCCGCGACCGCAGGGTTTCAGCCAGCAAATGCTCGCGGGTCGGCAGCCCGGACCAGCGCAATTGGGTGTGCAGCAACGGTTGCACCGCCTTCATCTCTGGGCCGTCGAAGTGCCCATGCGCGGCGGCATCAAAACGCTCGACCACCGCCTGGGCCAGTTCGTTGGAAAGGGGCATGCGCCCGCCATTCCAGCGTGGCACGGCGGCTTTTTTCACGTTGCTGCGGCGCACATAGGCGGTCATGTTTTCCACACGCACCAGTTCCAGCAAGCGCCCGGCGAACAGAAACCCATCCCCCGGCTTGAGCCTTGCAATAAAGCCTTCCTCGACACTGCCCAGGTTCTTGCCGCCGCCGCCCTTGCTCCAGAACTTGAGCTGGATACTGGCATCACTGACGATGGTGCCCACGCTCATGCGGTGGCGGCGTGCCAGGCGGGCATCCGGAACACGCCAGATGCCGTGCTCATCGGGCTCCACCCGGCGGTAATCCGGATAAGCGGTGAGTGACAGGCCACCATGGCGCACAAACCCCAGGGCCCAGGCCCAATCCGCTTCGGTGAGGTCGCGATAGGCCCAGGCGCCGCGCACTTCGTCCAACAGTGCCGCCGGAGTAAACCCGCCGCCCAAGGCCATGCTGACCAAGTGTTGGACCAGCACATCCAGCGGCTTGTAAGGTGATTCCCGCGCTTCGATGCGCCGTTGGGCGATCGCATCCTGGGCGGCTGCGGCTTCCACCAGCTCCAGGCTGTGGGTTGGCACCAGCGTTACCCGTGAGGGCCGCCCTGGCGCGTGGCCGGAACGCCCGGCGCGTTGCATCAACCGCGCTATGCCCTTGGCGGAGCCGATTTGCAGCACCCGTTCCACCGGCAGGAAGTCCACGCCCAGGTCCAGGCTGGAGGTGCACACCACTGCCTTGAGCTGTCCGTCTTTCAGGGCGCGCTCCACCCAGTCGCGGGTTTCGCGCGATAACGAGCCATGGTGCAGGGCAATCAAACCGGCCCAGTCCGGACGGGCGTCCAGAATCGCCTGGTACCAGATCTCGGATTGCGCGCGGGTGTTGGTAAATACCAGGCAACTGCTGCTGGCCTCTACCTCGGCGACCACTTGCGGCAACATCTTCAAGCCGATATGCCCGGCCCAGGGAAAGCGCTCGGTGACGGGCGGCAGCAAGGTGTCGACCTTCAGTGCCTTGGCCGTTTGCCCCTGTACATTGATGCCGCCGCCCTGTGGGACCAGTACCTCCAAAGCGTGGGCCTGATTACCCAGCGTCGCGGAAATACCCCACACCATCAACTCAGGATGCCAGCGCCGCAAGCGTGCCAGTGCCAGTTGCAACTGCACGCCGCGCTTATTGCCGATCAGTTCGTGCCATTCATCCACGATGACCATGCGCAGGTGCGCCAGGCTGGTTTCACTGTCGGCACGGGCCAGCATCAGGGTCAGGCTTTCCGGAGTGGTGACCAGAGCGGTGGGTTGGCGACGGGTCTGGCGCGCGCGTTCACTGCTGCTGGTGTCACCGGTGCGCAGGCCTACACTCCAGGGAATCTGCAGGGCCTCCAGCGGGGCTTGCAGGGCACGTGCGGAGTCGGCGGCCAGGGCGCGCATCGGCGTGATCCACAGGACGGTCAGCGGCTCGGCAGGCGGTTTGCGTTTGCCTGTGACGGGCGGGCGGGTAATGGCGAAACGATTGAGGGCGGCAAACCACAGGGCATAGGTTTTACCCGCCCCGGTGCTGGCATGCAGTAACCCTGATTGGCCGGCCTTGACCGCGGCCCATACCTCTTTCTGAAAGGCGAATGGCTTCCAGCCTTGGGTGGCAAACCATTGCTTGGCGAAATCGTGGGTTTTTGCCATTCGGCAGCGGACGCTCTGGAGGGGTTAGTTCAAAGACCCCTGAGGCAGCGCCGACGTTCAACTGCCTAATGCCATTCAGTCAAGCAGAAGCGCTGCCCTGTGGCGAGGGAGCATGCTCCCGCTGGACTGCGTAACAGTCCCAGTCTTTTTGAGCAAAGAGCGGGGGCCGCTTCGCGCCCCAGCGGGAGCAAGCTCCCTCGCCACAGCAAGCTCGCTCCTACTTCAAATTGCCACTCAGAAACTGTTGCAGGCGTTCGCTTTTCGGATTGCCCAGCACATCCTCCGGCAAGCCCTGCTCCTCCACCAGACCCTGATGCAGGAACAGCACCTGGCTTGAAACCTTGCGCGCAAAGCTCATCTCGTGGGTCACCATAATCATGGTGCGGCCTTCCTCGGCCAGGCCCTGGATCACCTTCAAAACTTCGCCCACCAACTCCGGGTCCAGCGCAGACGTGGGTTCATCGAACAGCATCACCTCCGGCTCCATGGCCAGGGCGCGGGCGATGGCGACACGCTGCTGCTGGCCGCCGGAGAGGAACGCCGGGTATTGATCAGCCACGCGCGCCGGCAGCCCGACTTTGTCCAGGTAGCGGCGGGCACGGTCTTCGGCGTCCTTTTTACTGCAACCCAGCACGCGGCGCGGGGCCATGGTGATGTTTTCCAGCACGCTCATGTGGCTCCACAAATTGAAGTGCTGGAACACCATCGCCAGCCGCGTGCGCAAGCGTTGCAACTCGGCGTCGTCGGCTACGCGCATGCCATGGCGGTCGCTGACCATGCGAATCGCCTGGCCGTCCAGGGTCATGGCGCCATCGTTGGGGGTTTCCAAAAAGTTGATACAGCGCAGGAAGGTACTCTTGCCTGAGCCACTGGCGCCGATCAGGCTGATCACATCCCCGGTCTTGGCCTTGAGCGACACACCTTTGAGCACTTGATTGTCGCCATAGCTTTTGTGCAGGCCTTCAACGGTCAGTTTGTACATGTGGCATGCATCCTCAAGGCGAAAGTAGATAACCGCTGCGGTAGGCCTGTGTGCCGGCAACATGGCAGATCACCATGCCGGCCGTGGCCATGCGGCGTAGCGAACGGGCGTAAAGCAGCCCGGCGTGCTGGCAGTGCACAGGCGTCACGCGGTCGGTAATGGGGTCGATGATTTCAGCGACCAATTGCCCCGCCTCCAGGTATTCCCCCGGCAGGGCGCTGAACACGAGCAAGCCACCCACCGTAGTCGTCACTGGCTCCACCGCCGCCAACGGCGTAGCCGGGTAGGCCAGGGCAGGCAAGGGGGCTGCATCGCCGCGAATGGCGCCGAAGTGGATCAAATAATCAATGATGGCCTGGCAGTCCAGCGCGGCGAGGCCGTGGTTGACATCGCCCTGGCCACGCAGCTCGACGGTCACCGACAAGCTGCCCATGGGGATCGGGTAGCGTTCGCCGAAGCGTTGCTGCAACTGCCACCACAGCAGGGTGAAACACTCGTCAAAAGACTGCCCACCGGAATCGGTGGCCAACAGGTTGGCCTCCGAGCCCAGGTAGCGCGCCAACGGTTCTACCTGTGGCCAGGCTTCGGGCGTGGTGTACAGGTGCGCCACGGCTTCGAAGTCGCAATGCAGGTCCAGCACCACGTCGGCATCACAGGCCAGGCGTTGCAGCACCAGGCGTTGGGAGTGCAACTGGGTCTGGGCGGTGTGCGCGGCCAGGGCGCGGGACAGTGCGCTGCGGATCAATTGGGCATTGCGCTGGGGATCATCGCCCAGCAGGTCTTCGACCTGGTTACCGACGTCTTCGCTGAGGTCGACAAACAGGCGATTGAAGTTCTGCCCGCTTTCCAGTTCGTAGCGGCCCAAGGGGATATCCATCAATACCTGTTCCAGGCCCACCGGGTTGGCGACGGGCACCAGCACGATTTCGCTGCGCAAGCGCCCGGTCGCTTCAAGTTCTGCCAGGCGCGCCTTTAAATGCCAGGCCACCAGCATGCCTGGCAATTCATCGGCATGCAGGGAGGACTGGATGTACACCTTGCCTTCGGGCTGCTGCGGGCCGAAGTGAAAACTGTGGATCTGCCGCGCCGTGCCAGGTACCGGTGCGATCAGGTCATGTAGCTGATGGTGCATGCAAGCTCCTTAGTGGCTAGGCCCGAGAAAGGCCAGCCAACGACGTTCCGCCAGGCGAAACAGGCCGACCAGGGCAAAGGTCACCGTCAGGTAGATCAGTGCGGCAATGCCAAATGACTGGAAGGTCATGAAGGTGGCAGAGTTGGCATCCCGCGCCACTTTGAGGATGTCCGGGATCGTCGCGGTAAAGGCCACGGTGGTCGAATGCAGCATCAGGATCACTTCGTTGCTGTAGTAGGGCAACGAGCGTCGCAACGCGGAAGGCATGATCACGTAGGCGTACAGCTTCCAGCCACTGAGGCCGTAAGCCTTGGCCGCCTCGACTTCGCCGTGGGCCATGCTGCGGATTGCCCCGGCGAAAATCTCCGTGGTGTAGGCGCAAGTGTTGAGGGCGAAGGCGAGCAGGGTGCAGTTCATCGCGTCGCGAAAGAACGCATCCAGCACCGGTTGTGCTCGTACGGCGGCAAGGCTGTAGATGCCGGTGTAGCAGATCAGCAATTGGATATAGAGCGGAGTGCCACGAAACAGGTAGGTGTAGAACTGCACGGGCCAACGCACCATGCGCTTGCGCGAAACGCGGGCGATGGACAGTGGAATCGACACCAGAAAACCGATGACCAATGAGGCGCTGAGCAGCCACAAGGTCATGGCCAGGCCGGTGATGTGCTGGCCGTCGCTGTAAAGAAAAGGGCGCCAGTATTCCTGCAATAGCTCGATCATCGCACTGCCTCCCGGGCGCCTGCGGAGTAGCGACGTTCAAGTCGGCGCAAGACAAAGTTGGAGGCGCTGGTGATCAACAGGTAGATCAGCGCCGCCAGCACCAGGAAATAAAACAGTTGATAGGTGCTCTTGCCAGCGTCCTGGGCGGCTTTTACCAAGTCTGCGAGGCCGATGATCGACACCAGTGCGGTGGCCTTGAGCATCACCATCCAGTTATTGCCGATGCCCGGCAGCGCAAAGCGCATCATCTGCGGGAAGGTCACGTAGCGAAACCGCTGCCCGCGCTTGAGCCCGTAAGCGGTGGCGGCTTCGAGTTGGCCGCGGGGCACGGCGAGGATCGCACCGCGAAAGGTTTCGGTGAAATACGCACCGTAGATAAAGCCCAGGGTGATCACCCCGGCGCTGAACGGGTCGATCTCGATGTATTCCCATTCCATAAAGTCGGTAAAGCCACTGAGCCAGGTTTGCAGGCTGTAGAAAATCAACAGCATCAGCACCAGGTCCGGCACACCGCGAATCAGAGTGGTATAGAGCTGGGCGGGGATACGCACAATGGCCAGGCTGGACAGTTTGGCGCTGGCGCCGAGCAGGCCCAGCAATACGCTGACGGCCAGGGACAGCACCGACAACTTGATGGTCATCCAGGTGCCTTGCAGCAACAGCGGGCCGAAACCCTTCAAGCTGAATGCGCTCAGCCCGAGGGTTTGCAACAGATCTTCGAACATAAATCAGGACCTATGGCGATAAAAAAGCGCCCCACCCGAAGCAGGGCGCCCCAGGCATTATTTGCCGCTGTACAGGTTCAGATCGCCAAAGTGTTTCTTCTGGATAGTGGCGTAGGTGCCATCATCGTGTAACGCTTTGATACCTTTATCCAAAAGCGCCTTGAGTTCAGTGTTACCTTTTTTGATACCGATAGCGGTTTTCGACGGCAGCAGTGGGTCGTCGATAGCTGCGCTCACTTCATAGCCAGCACCGGCTGGCGACTTGAGAAAGCCCAGTTCGGCTTGGAGCATGTCCTGCACGGAAGCGTCAAGGCGCCCGGAGGTCAGGTCGGCGTACACCTGGTCCTGGTTGGCGTAAGCCTTGGTGGTCACCCCGGCTTTATCCAGTACGGCCTTGGCGTAGGCTTCCTGGATGGTGCCTTGCTCGTAACCCACGGATTTGCCCTTGAGAGATTCTGGCGTCGAATAGCCAGCGCCTTTCTTGAACACCAGCGAAGTCGGGCCGGAGAACAGCTCAGAGGAGAAGTCGATGGCCTTCTCGCGCACTGGGGTCACGGTCATCGACGAGATCACGCCATCGAATTTATTGGCTTTCAGGCCAGGGATCATGCCGTCGAAGTCACTTTCGACCCACTTGCACTTGACCTTCAGCTCCGCGCAGATCGCATTGCCCAGGTCGATATCGAAGCCCACCAGGCTGCCGTCGGCGGCCTTGGATTCGAACGGTGCGTAGGAAGGGTCGACACCAAAACGCAGTTCCTTGTATTCCTTGGCTGTAGCAACACCAGCAGCCATGCACAGAGCCAGTGCAGAAAGGGTCAGCAATGCTTTTTTCATTATGTAATCCCTGGAAACCAAGATAAGCGCTTGTGGCGCGATTAGGACTGTTACTGAACGGTGTCAGACCCATCACAAGTAGCAATTTCTGCACCATAGTTCCGGATGGGCTTTTTAAACGATGGGATAAGGCAGTTCCAAGTGTAGGCGGCGCCCAAAAATGGGCGTCAGCAAATGAGCGCACTATTTCGGGTCAAAGGTAGACCAGGCATGTGGGAGCGGGCTATGTCAAGTCAGCAAGTCTTGTAGCGTGGCCAGGTTGTCCGCTTCATCCACCGCCTTGTCCTGGCGCCAGCGCAGCATCCGCGGAAACCGCACCGCAATCCCGCTCTTGTGCCGCTTGGACAGGGCAATCCCTTCAAAACCCAACTCAAACACCATGCTGGGCGTCACGCTGCTGACCGGGCCGAACTTCTCCACCGTGGTTTTGCGCACAATGGCGTCGACCTTGCGCATTTCCTCGTCGGTCAGCCCGGAATACGCCTTGGCGAACGGCACCAGTGTGCGCTCGCTTCCCGGTGGGCCGTCCCATACCGCGAAGGTGTAGTCGCTGTAGAGGCTGGCGCGCCGGCCATGGCCGCGCTGGGCGTAGATCAACACGGCGTCGACGCTGAAGGGGTCGACCTTCCATTTCCACCACAGGCCCATGTCCTTGGTGCGGCCCACGCCGTAGAGGCCGTTGCGATCCTTGAGCATCATGCCTTCCACGCCCAGGCTGCGAGAGGCTTCGCGCTGCTCGGCCAAGGCTGCCCAGGTTTTGCCTTCCAGCAACGGCGAAGGCAATAAGACCGGTTGGTTGCACGTAGCGATCACCTGTTCCAATTGGGTGCGACGTTCGGCCTGGATGTGGTTGCGCCAGTCGTCGCCCTGATACTCCAGCAAGTCGTAGGCGAGCACGGCCACTGGCGCATCCTCAAGGACTTTTTTACTCAGGGTCTTGCGGCCAATGCGCTGTTGCAGCAGCGCGAAGGGTTGCACCGAGTCTTTCCACACCACGATTTCGCCATCGATCACCGTACCGTCGGGCAGGCCACTGACCAGGCTGTGGAGTTCAGGGAAGCGTTCAGTCAGCAACTCTTCACCGCGAGACCAGACCCACAGGCGTCCCTCGCGCTTGACCAGTTGTGCGCGAATGCCATCAAACTTCCATTCCACCTGCCAATCGGCGGGTGAACCGAGCAGCGTGTCGAATTGCTCCACCGGTTGCGCCAGCCCGTGAGCCAGAAAAAACGGATAGGGTTGCCCGCCACGTTGTGCGTGCTCGTCAGACGATTCGGCGGCGATCAGCTTGAGATAGCCCTCGGCTGTGGGACGGTTCGACAAATCGGTGTAGCCCACTAGCCGCTGCGCCACGCGTTTGCTGTCGAGATCGGCCATGGCGGCGAGGGCGCGGGTCACCAGCAGTTTGGATACCCCGACCCGGAAGCTGCCGGTGATCAATTTGATGCACACCATCAGGCTCGGTTGGTCCAGTTGCGCCCACAGCGCCGGCAGCCGGTCTGCAAGGTCCAAGGGTGGCAGACCGCGCAGGGGCAGCAGTTTTTCTTCCAGCCACACGGCCAGGCCGTCTTCGGATGTGTAGGTGGATTCTGGCAGGAGCAGTGAGATGGTCTCGGCCAGGTCACCTACGGACTGGTAGCTCTCTTCGAACAGCCAGGGTTCGATACCGGCCGCTTCGGTGGCCATGTCCCGTAGCAGGCGCGTCGGCACCAGCTGTCGTGGCCTCCCGCCGCTAAGAAAGTAAACGGCCCAAGCGGCATCTGCTGGCGGCGCCTGCAGAAAGTAGGCCTGCAGGGCGGCGAGCTTGGCATTGCTGGAAGTGGTGGCGTCGAGGTTAGCGTACAGCTCAGCGAAGGCTTTCATGCCGTGGCCTCTTCTTCGTCATCGCCGTATTCGGTGCTGAAGCCTTGGGCATCCAAGCCCTTCTCCCGCAGGTGGCGTACCAACACACCGACCGAACCATGGGTGACCATCACCCGTTGTGCCCCGGTTTGTACGATGGCCCATAACAGGCCCGGCCAGTCAGCGTGGTCCGAGAGCACGAAGCCACGGTCCACGCCGCGCCGCCGTCTGGTACCGCGCAGGCGCATCCAGCCGCTGGCGAAGGCGTCGCTGTAGTCGCCAAAGCGACGCATCCAGGTACTGCCTCCAGCGGAGGGCGGGGCGATGATCAGGGCTTGGCGCAGCAGTGGGTCGGTCTTTTTGAAGTCGCCGGCATACAGCGTCTCGGGGATGTAGATGCCCGCTTCGCGATACACCCGGTTCAACGGTTCGACCGCGCCGTGGCTGAGGATCGGGCCGATGCTGGCGTCCAGCCCATGGAGGATGCGTTGGGCCTTGCCGAAGGAGTAGCAGAACAACACGCTGGCTTTGCCGCTGGCGATATTGGCCTGCCACCAGTCATTGATCCCGGCAAAAATCTGCGCCTGGGGCTGCCAGCGGTAAATCGGCAGGCCGAAGGTGGATTCGGTGATAAAGGTGTGGCAACGCACCGGTTCGAAGGGCGCGCAGGTACCATCGGGTTCGACCTTGTAGTCGCCGGACGCCACCCAGACCTCGCCCTGGTATTCCAGGCGTACCTGGGCCGAGCCCAGTACATGCCCGGCGGGATGGAAACTCAAGGTCACCCCGTGATGCACCAACCGTTCACCGTAGGCCAGGGTTTGCAGGTTAATGTCCTGGCCCAGGCGCCAGCGCAGGATACCTTCGCCGGGGGCGGCGGCCAGGTAGTGTTGATTGCCGGTGCGGGCGTGGTCGCCGTGGGCGTGGGTGATGACCGCACGTTCCACTGGACGCCAGGGGTCGATATAAAAATCACCGGCAGGGCAGTAGAGGCCTTCGGGGCGGGCGATGACAAGATCCATGGGGGTGCCGGGGCGGTGGGCTTGTTAGTTATGAGGCGGGGCTGGGTGCAGAAGTTCTATCTGAATGCAGGTAGTACAAAGGTGGGAGTTGGCTTGCCTGCGATGACGGTCTGAAAGCCGACACCTATCTACCTGACACCCGACGATCCAACTGTGGGAGCTGGCTTGCCTGCGATGGCGGCCTGACAGCCGAAGCTGTTATCTGTGTACATATCCATTTCTGCGGTAACGGCCACTTAGGGTTCCGCTTTTACAGCGGGTCACTTTTGGAAAAGAGCCCCAAAAGTAACCAAAAAGGCTCTTGCCCCACCACTCGGCACCTCGCTTAGGCTCGGTGTGCCCGTAATCCGCCAGTGATTTGGGGGGCCGCCGCCACGCGCCATCCATGGCGCGGGGCGGCTAAACCGGCATCCCTGCCGGTTTACCCCCCAAATCCCTGTCGAATTCCGGCCAGCGTGGTTTAACGGGGCGCCTAAGATCAAGATCAAAAGCAGATCAAGAGCAAGATCAAGAGCGGCTCGCTTCGCATCGTGGTTACCGTCGGCTGCTATCGCAGGCAAGCCACAATGCCAGTCAGTCAAGCGGTCATCGCCGACTGTAGGAGCGAGCTTGCTCGCGAAAATCGTCAACGATAACGCGTGCTTGCTGAATGAAAGCGGCGCCTGTGAGTTTTTCGCGAGCAAGCTCGCTCCTACAAAAAGCCCTTAACTGACTGGCATTGAGGCAAGCCAGCTCCCACAGCGTTATCCGGTTTCGTCAAGGAAGCCCGGTTACTTACCAGGCGTCAGGGTCAACCTTGTCTTGCCATACACCTTTTCAAAGTTCTGCGGCTGCATCGGGAAGCTCAGGTATTGCGCCTTCAGCGACGGGTCGATGCCATTGGCATAGTTCGGGCTGGCCGGGTTGCCGGATTGGCCGATGCCGCCCTGGCCCATCATCGGTTCCGCCTGGCCGAAGTCGATGATCATGCGCAGCGCCGACACCTGGGTCGCGTTGAAATCCTGGCCCCAGCTATACGGCGCCGGGTTCAAGGTATTGTGGTCGCCACCGCTGGCAAAGGGGCCGCGGATGACCTGGCCGCTGGTATTTTTCCAGGTGGTGCTGTGCAGCTTGCCCCACTGCCAGGCCTTGTGGTCGGCGCCCAGTTGGCTGTCGCCAGTAGTGATGGCGGCGGCCAGGGTGCGAGCCAGGATCGCGGGTTTGTCTTCTTTTTGCGGTGTACGCGTGTCATCCCAGAATGGGCTGTCTTCACGGCCCAGCAGGTGGTCGGCGATGGCCGAGTAGGACAGGCTGGCGTTGCTGACGAAGGCTTTCCAACTGGCGCTGTTTTCCGGGCCGAGTTTGTCGAGGAAGATCTGCCGGGCGCTTTCCTGCAGGAACAGTTCGTAGATTGCCGCGTCAGCCGAGGTGGTTGCCAGCCGACCATCGAAGGTCATCAGGCGCTCCAGTGCTTCGCGGGCCTTGGCACGTTCCGCTGTCGGCAGGGCCTCGATGGCCTGCTTGAGCGGCTGGGCCATGCCGGGTGCCTGGAACATGTTCTTGAGCTTGGCGGCGAAGAGGGTGGTCTGGTCGTATTGCATGGCGATCAGGCTGCGGCTGTCATGCTTGCCGGCGTTGGCCAGTTGCGCCAGGCGCTCGCTGCGCTCCGGTGCATCCCAGGCGTTGGACAGTTGCATGCCGTAGCCACGCGGCGCGGTACGCTGGTTGGCGGTGCCGATCCAGCCTTGGGCCGGGTCCTGATCGTACGGGTGCAGCATCGCGTCGGCGTAGCCGTCCCAGTCAAAGCGCGTGTCCCAGCCCGGCGATGGCAACAGGCCTTCGCCTTCGCGGCGGTTGGGGAAACGGCCTGTGACCTGCCAGCCGATGTTGCTGGCGTCGGCGAAGATCATGTTCAGGGCGATGGCGCGAATCTCGCGGGTAGCATCCGAGGCCTTGCCGGCGTTTTGTGCGCGGGACAGGTCGAAGAACGCATCCAGGCTCTTGTCGTCCTTGAAGTCGGCGGTTTGCAAGGCCAGGCCAAGACCGCTGGTGAGCGCCTGGCTGCTGTTGAGCAGAGCGCCGTGGCGGGTTTCGTACACCACTTCGCGAATCGAGCGCTGGCCCTTGATGAAGAAGGTTTCGTTGCGCACGCCGGCCGGCAGCCATTTGCCGTTGTTCTCGTAGTACAGCGCACTGCCCTGGCGTTTGACCTTCTCCAGGAACAGGTCCTGGGTGTCGCCCTTGACCGCGCTCATGCTCCACGCCACTTTGCCGTTGAAACCCGCCAGCAGGGTCGGCAGGCCGGCAATCGAAGCACCGACGGCCTGGTATTTGGGCGCACGAATCTGCACGTAGTTCCACGGCGTCGGTGCTTGTGGCTGCGCGGCGATATCGTTGGCCAACAGGCTTTTGCCGCTGCGGCTGCGTTGTGGGCCAATGGCCCAGTTGCTTGAGGTGGTGACGCCCAGGGCATTGAGGCCGCGCAATTGCTGCCCCACCGTCTCCAGCCCGGCGAGGCCGGTGATCTGGTTCAGATTGACGCCTTTGAGCTTGTCGGCTTCGGCCAGCGGGACGGGTTCGTCCGGTGCGCTTGGGGTGAGCCAGGCCAGTTTATCGACGCCGACCTTCTGCGCCAGCACCAGGGACGAAAGCTCCTCCTGCAGATTGCTCGACTGGCTGAAGTTGAGCAGGCAGAACAGCAGCGCCGAATCTTCCGGCTTCCAGTACTCGGGCTTGTAGCCGCTCTGGGCCAGGTCCGTCGGCAACTTGTCGCGATAACGGAACAGGTAGGCGTTGACGCCTCGGGCATACACTTCAAAGAAGCGTTTGAGGCGCGGCGATGAAGCGTTGTACAACTCGCCAGCGCTTTTCTTGAGGTTGACCGCCCGCATAAAACGGTCGACGTTCAGCACTTGCGGCCCCGACATTTCCGCCAGACGGCCCTGGGCCAGCAGGCGCAGGGTGACCATCTGGGTGATGCGGTCGCTGGCGTGCACGTAACCGAGGCTGAACAGAGCGTCGTGGAAGGTGTTGCTTTCGATCAGCGGCATGCCTTGGGCATTGCGGCGCACCGACACATTCTGTGCCAGGCCCTTGATTGGCTGCACGCCGGCAACGGGCGGCAGGGTGTCCTGGGTGTTCTGGAGCTGGCAACCGGCCAGGCCCAAGGCACTGACCACTGCCGCGGCAACGCCGAACCGGGGAAGAAAATGTAAGAGGGCTGGCGAGGCCATGGCAAAGCTCCTGCGGGGGGGTAGCGTCAGTAAAGGCGCTACGTTAGTGAGCGCGGCGAAACGACGCAAGCGGGAGTTTTGGGTTAAGCATTAGAACTTGAGTCAGGCGCAGAACTGTGTGGGCGGGCTTGCTCGCGAAAGCAGTGTATCAGTCAGTGTCTGTATCAACTGACGGAACGCATTCGCGAGCAAGCCCGCTCCCACATTTGATCGCATGCAACCTAGGATCAAGGCTGGGGCGGGGGCCCGCCGGCATTTTGATCTTCAGTACGGTTTAAGCGCCGTGGCACTTCTTGAATTTCTTTTCGCTGCCGCACGGGCAAGGATCGTTGCGGCCTACGTCCTTCAACGCATTGCGCACCGGCTCTTGATGAGCGTGGCCGCAGTTCGGGCCGTGGACATGGCCGTGGTCGTGATCATGATGATCATGATCGTGGTTGCAGTCAGGACCATGGACATGGGGTTGCTGTGTCATCGATGTTGCTCCGGAATAAAATCGCCGGGGATTATCTCGCCATTGTGTGCCACCTGCACGTCATTACCGATGAATAATCCGGTTTTCAGTTCGCCCTCTAAACGATAAGGCACGGGCCGCTCGGGATTTTTCAGCATCTGCACTACCTCACGCACCTGTGGCCAGAGGTTGGTGCGCACCGAGACCTTGAAGAATTTATGACCGCGTGGCGGTACGGTCAGCCACTCGTTGGACTCGCCTTCGGTCAACACCAGATTGCCCAGGCTGACCTTGTAGACCAGGCCGCGCACGGTCAGGTCGGCGTCGTCGCGGTTGTCCACGCGAAAGTACAGCTTGAATTTCTGTTCCAGCAGCTTGGCCCGCACCACTTCGACCTTGACCAGGGAAACGTGGGGGGGCGGCGCGTCGTCTTCGAACCAGGACGCGCAGCCGGTCAGGCCCAGGGTCAACGCCAGCATCAAGCTATACATCCGAAGCATGGCGCTATCCCCGTCGAGTGATTAGAAGTAGCTGGAACAGCACTTCTTGAATTTCTGCCCACTGCCACACAAACAGGCATCGTTACGTCCGGCCTTCACTTCTACCGTAGGGTCGATGAAGTACCAGTGCCCTTCATTCTGTACGAAAGAAGACTGCTCGCGGTGACTATGTTCACCGGCAGCGTCATGCCAGCGTGCGGTAAAGGTGACAAAGGCGTGCTCAGGCTGGCCGCCGAATACCTCGGAGCTTTCCACCTCCAGGCCCAGCCAGGTGCTCTGGGCACTCCAGGCGGCAATGGCGTCGCGGTCCAGGCCGGCTTGTTGCGCAGGCAGCGTAGTGGCGACCAGGTAATCGACCAGGCCCAGCACATAGGCGCTGTAGCGCGAGCGCATCAACGCGCTGGCGCAGGGGGCCGGGTGACCGGCGTGATAATGGCCGCAGCAGGCATCCAGCAGATTGCCGCTGCCGCACGGGCAAATGGATGTACTCATCGGGTTACCACCAATACTTTCCGAAGTTTTCCGGGTTGGCCCAGAAGCGGGCGTTGAGCCAGTCCGGCACCTGTTTATAGTCAAGCAGATCATAGGTAAACAGCGTCAGCACCTGATCATCGCGTTGGAAGCGTTCGCCGGCTTGCAGGGCCAGGGAGAAAAAGTCGGTGTCCTTCCAGTCGCAGGCACCCAGGTCGACCAGCACGGCAATGCGGCTGGCGTTGAGGTTACGGATGCCTCCGAGCAGGGTCAGGCCTTGGGGTTTGGACAGGTGCTCCAGGCAGTCGACCACCAACGCGAGGTCAAAGCGCTGCACGGCGAGGTCTTCCGGCAACGGCCCTGGCGCGGCATAGAACACCTCGGTGTCCGCGTGCGCAGCCCGGAAGGCATCCAGCGCCGGAAATTGGCTGGCGCCCACTAACAACAGGCGTTTTGGCCTGTGAAGGTCCAGCAGGGCCGCCAAGGCTTGTTGGGGCGTACGGGCAGAAATTCCAGCGGTCATTGCAGATCCTCGCATCAAGACCGTAGAGACTAGCGCGGCTGGGCGCGTGGGCCTAGAGCGCGGCGGTCGATACCCACCGAGGTGGAATTGAAGTTTTTTGATCCTTCACTGGCAAATCGCCGGTAGAAGTCGTTACTGTGCGCTCAAAGAAAAATTTGAAAACACTCAGGAGCCCCATGATGCGTAAGGTTTTTCTGCTGGCCCTGTTGGTCAGCCCCGTTGCCCTGGCCCAGAGCGTCAGTGTCGAAACCAATTCGTTGATGCGCCTGCCCAGCAGCACCAGCGTGTTGCAGCTTGAACGCCTGGACGTAGCGGACTACGGCACCTTGCTGATTCCGGCCACCATCAGCCAGGTCACGGTGGATGAGCTGCACTTGGGGCGCGACGCACGCATCACCATTGTGCCTGGCAATACCGCCTTGCAAATGCAAGTGCGCGAGGCGCAGCTGGAGCACGGTAGCCAGATCACTTCACGGGGCGCCCCCGGCACCCACGAAAAACCCGCCAAGGCTGGGCGTGATCTGACCTTGCGCATTAACTCGCTGACTGCCGAAGCGCTGTCGGTGGATGCCCGTGGTGGCGCTGGAGCCCAAGGATATGCGGGCCTGGACGGTGCCAACGGCGTGGACCCGGGTTGCACCTGGGGTTCAGCCGGGCGCGGCTTTAATGGCGATAACGGCGGCGATGGCCGGCCAGGGGCAGCGGGCGCCCAGGTACGCCTGGAGTTGCCACAGGAATTCCCGGCTGAACAGATCAAGGTCTGGGTCGATGGCGGGGCTGGAGGCCTGGCGGGTGTTGCAGGTAAACCCGGCAAGGGCGGGCAGTCCAAGGGCTGCCTGGTGTACCGCGCGGACGGCGGCGAAAAGGGCCGACCAGGGTTGGAGGGGCAACCGGGGCCGGCTGGGCCTGCGGGGTCTGTGACTATCCAGCGGCTGTAGGAGCCAGCTTGCTCGCGAAAAACGTCAACGATAACGCGTGCTTCCTGAATAAACGCGGCGTCTGTGAGTTTTTCGCGAGCAAGCTCGCTCCTACACGCGTTAGGGCAAGCCAACAGCTCAGAACATCGGCCGAGCCGAAGCCACCGCCACCACCACCAACCCCACGATCAAGTTAATCCCCACCAACCTGCGAATCTGCCCCAGCGCAGCCGCGCCCGCCGGCCAATCCTCAGCCGCCACCGCTGCCTTCAGCTCCGGGAACTTCAAGGCCTGGATGCGGATAAACAACGCCGTCATCACCAGATACAACCCCATCATCACCTGCACATAACGCGGCGCGGTCTCAAAACCACTGAAGCGCAGTTGCAGCAAACCAATGCCGCTGATCGGTAAAAGCACCACCGCCACCCACACCCACACAAAAAAACGTTGAAACACATTTGCCCACAGCTTGAGCCGGGCAGGGCCGTCAAGCGCCGCCATGGCGGCGGGGCGCAGGATCATCCAGGCGAAAAACATGCCGCCGACCCAGATCAAGGCGGCCAGTACATGCAGGGTATAGGCGAGGCTAAACGCGGTCATTGTGGTACTCCGTTCTGCGCGGGATTAATTAGCGGGGTATGATAGCGGCCGATCCGAACCACTGAAAATTTATCCAGCGTTTTTTGCGCCCGACTATCCATGATCAGCACTGAACTCAAAACCACGATCCAGGGCGCCTATTCGCGTTTTCTCGAAGCCAAGAGCTTGAAACCGCGCTACGGCCAACGCCTGATGATCGCCGAAGTGGCAAAAGTCCTCGGGGATATCGACACCGACGACGAAGGCCGCCGCGAGGGTGAGCCTGCGGTAGTGGCCGTCGAGGCCGGTACCGGTACCGGCAAGACCGTGGCCTACAGCCTGGCCGCGATCCCTACGGCCAAGGCTGCTGGCAAGCGATTGGTGATTGCCACCGCTACCGTCGCGCTGCAAGAGCAGATTGTCTACAAAGACTTGCCCGACCTGATGCGCAACAGCGGCTTGAGCTTTACCTTCGCCCTGGCCAAGGGCCGTGGCCGCTATATGTGCCTGTCCAAGCTCGACGTATTGCTGCAGGAAGGCCACGCCCAAACCGCCACCGCCTCCTTGTTCGAAGAAGAAGGTTTCAAGATCGAGGTGGATGAGGCCAGCCAGAAGCTGTTTACCAGCATGATCGAGAAGCTGGCCGGCAACAAATGGGACGGCGACCGCGACAGTTGGCCCACAGCACTGGAAGATTCAGACTGGGCGCGCCTGACCACCGACCACAGCCAATGCACCAACCGCCATTGCCCCAACTTCGGCCAGTGCGCCTTCTACAAGGCGCGCGAAGGCATGGGCAAGGTAGATGTCATCGTCACCAACCACGACATGGTATTGGCTGACCTGGCCCTGGGTGGCGGTGCGGTACTGCCCGACCCACGCGACACCCTCTATGTGTTCGACGAAGGCCACCACCTGCCAGACAAGGCCATTGGCCATTTCGCCCATTACACCCGCTTGCGCTCCACGGCCGACTGGCTGGAAACCACTGCCAAGAACCTCACCAAGTTACTGGCCCAGCACCCGTTGCCCGGCGACCTGGGCAAGTTGATCGAGCAAGTGCCGGAGCTGGCGCGCGAGATCAAGACCCAGCAGCAGTTCATGTTCAGCGCCTGCGAACAGGTTGCGGACTTCAAGCCCGGTGAAGACGTCGAGGGCCGAGAGCGCCCGCGCCACCGTTTTGTCGGCGGGATGATTCCCGAGCACATGCGCGAAATGGGCATCGAGCTGAAGAAAGGCTTTTCACGCCTGACCGACCTGTTCACCCGCCTGACGGACTTGCTCAAGGAAGGCATGGATGGCGAGGTCAATATCGGCATCGCCAGCAACCAGGCCGAAGAGTGGTATCCCTTGTTCGGCAGTTTGCTGTCTCGTTCCCAAGGCAATTGGGAGCTGTGGACCGCCTTTACCGTCGAAGACCCGGAAGACAACCCGCCCATGGCCCGCTGGCTGACGTTGTCGGAAAGCGGTGCGCTGTTCGATATCGAGGTCAACGCCAGTCCGATCCTCGCCGCTGAAATGCTGCGCCGCAACCTGTGGAACGTCGCCTACGGCTGCCTGGTAACCTCGGCCACGCTGACGGCCCTGGGCACCTTTGACCGCTTCCGCATGCGCGCCGGCCTGCCGAAAAAGGCCGTCACCGCCGTGGTGCCCAGCCCGTTTCATCACGCTGACGCCGGCGTGCTGCGGGTGCCAGACCTCAAGGCCGACCCGCGGGACGCTGCGGCGCACACGGCGGCGATCATTCGCGATCTGCCGTCGTTGGTGGAAGGCTCCCGCGGCACCCTGGTGCTGTTCTCGTCGCGCAAACAGATGCAGGACGTGTTCGACGGCCTCGACCGCGACTGGCGCAAGCAGGTGTTTATCCAGGGCAACCTGTCCAAGCAGGAAACCCTGAATAAGCACAAGGCGCGGGTCGACGGTGGGGATTCCAGTGTGTTGTTCGGTCTGGCCAGCTTTGCCGAAGGCGTGGACTTGCCCGGTGCCTACTGCGAACACGTGGTGATCGCCAAAATCCCGTTCTCGGTGCCGGATGACCCGGTCGAGGCCGCACTGGCCGAATGGATCGAAGCCCGGGGCGGCAACCCGTTCATGGAAATCTCGGTGCCGGATGCTTCACTGAAGCTGGTGCAGGCCTGCGGGCGTCTGCTGCGTACCGAAGAAGACCGCGGCACCATCACCTTGCTCGACCGTCGCCTGGTTACCCAGCGCTATGGCAAGGCGATCCTCAATGCATTGCCGCCGTTCAGGCGCGAAATTTCTTAAGCCACCGTGGGCGGATTCGCCCACTCTGTGGTCTATCTCATCACTATCATCAGGCCAGTCATCGGCCGTTTGGGAGAACCTTGTTCGTATGATTCGCACGCTGCCCGCTCTTTTTGCCCTGCTGTTCGCTGCGCCGTTGATGGCGGCGCCCGAGGGGCAACAAACGCTGTTCAACTTCGTCCGGCCGGCCGATGTGGTCAAGGTGGCGACCCAGGACGCCAGCCTGCCGCAATACAATGCCGAACAAACGCCCGAAGGCGAGGTGCTGCGCCGCATCACCTTCAACCCAGCGGCCGAGCCGAGCCTGGTGCTCAGCCCGCAGACGGGGACGTGGGACTGGTCGCAATCGAGCGCCATGAGCCTGCGTATCCAGAGCGCGATGAACTGGGCACTGACCCTTTACGTCAAGGTGCAGAGCGCCGACGGCAAGACGCTCGTCAGCCGCATCGACCTGCCTGCCGGCCCGGCCCAGACGCTGCTTGTCCCGCTGCAAGCCAACTCACCGCTGAGCCAGGGCATGAAGGCCGGCCCGCCGATGCCGATGACCGTGGATGGCCAGCGGGTGTTGCTGGCCGCCAGCGCCGGAGTAATCGACCGCAGCCAGGTCGTCTCGGTGACCCTGTCGATGCTCAAGCCCAATGCCGCTCAAAGTATCCTGCTGGAGCGCTTTGGCGTGCAGGACAGCGAGCCGGTATTGAAGGCTGCCTACACTGAACTGGTGGATGCCTATGGCCAATCCAACCGCGCACGCTGGCCGGAGAAGGTCAGCAGCGACGAGCAACTCAAGGCATCGGCCGCCAAGGAACAACAGCAGCTCAAGACCTGGCTGGCCGAGCGGGACAAGTCCTCCCTGGATCAATACGGTGGCTGGAAGAAGGGCCCGGCCTTCGATGCCAGCGGTTTTTTCCGCACCCAGAAGCGCGACGGCCGCTGGTACCTGGTGACGCCGCAGGGGCATCCGTTCTACTCGCTGGGGGTGAACACCGTGGCGCCGGACAACAGCCAGACCTATGTGGCGGGGCGCGAGTGGATGTTCGCGGCGCTGCCCAAGGCCGGCGAACCCTTTGACAAGTACTACGGCAGCGACGACAGCCGCACCGGCAACGGCGCCGGTGAAGGCCGCGGTTTTGGCTCGGGGCGTTGGTACGATTTCTATGGCGCCAACCTGCAACGCACTTACGGCGGGGACGCGTTGGACCAGCCACGCTGGGTGACCCATACCCTCGATCGCCTGCAAGCCTGGGGCTTCAACACCGTCGGCAACTGGAGCGATCCGGACCTGGCCACTGCCGACCGCGTGCCGTACACCTTGCCGCTGTCGATTGTCGGTGACTATGCCAGCATCAGCACCGGCACCGACTGGTGGGGCGGCATGCCCGACCCGTTCGACCCGCGCTTTGCCATGGCCACCGAGCGCGCAGTGGCTATTGCCGCACGCGATCACCGTGACGATCCTTGGCTGATCGGTTTCTTTGCCGACAACGAACTGGCCTGGGCCGGTCCTGGCGAGGATGCAAAATCCCGCTACGCCCTGGCGTACGGCACCCTGCGCATGACCACCGACGTGCCGGCCAAGCGCGCCTTCCTCAAGCAACTGCGCGATAAATACCGCAATGAAGAGGGCCTTTCCAAAGCCTGGGGTATTCAACTGGCTGGTTGGGAACTGATGGAAGACCCAGGCTTCGAGCCGCCGATGCCCAGCTCTGAACACCCGGAAATCGAAGCCGACTTCAAGTATTTCCAGAAGACCTTCGCCGATGCTTACTTCAAGACCATTTCCGACTCGCTGAAGTGGCACGCGCCCAACCAGCTGTTGCTGGGCGGCCGTTTTGCGGTGAGCACGCCCGAGGCCGTCGCTTCGTGCGCGCAGTATTGCGACGTGCTGAGCTTCAACATGTACACCTTGAAACCCCAGGACGGTTACGACTTCGCCGCCCTGCGTGCGCTGGACAAACCGGTACTGATCACCGAATTCAACTTTGGCTCCGCCGACCGCGGCCCGTTCTGGGGCGGCGTGACGCAACTGGCTCGCGAAGAGGACCGCGGCGCGGCGTACTCCACCTTCCTCAAGCAGGCAGTGGCCGAGCCGTCGATTGTCGGGGTGCATTGGTTCCAATACCTGGACCAGCCGGTAACCGGGCGTCTGCTGGATGGTGAAAACGGCCATTTCGGCCTGGTCGGCATCACCGATGTACCCTTCCAAGGCTTTGTCGAGACGGTGCGCAAGAGCAACCTGGCCGCGCTCGACCAGTTGGGCCGTGAGGCGCAAAAAGCCAAGGCCACCCAAGCGATGCGTGAAAGTGACGCCGGCAAGCCGGGGCGCGACGGCAAAGGCGCGGGGCAGGGCGCTGGGCATGCCGGTGGACACGCTGGAAACGGTCATTGATTCATCGTTGACGGGTTCACAAAACCTACAATGGCTGAAAGAATGGCGACCACTTTTCATGGTGTTTTCCGAGGGGACTTAGGTGCAGATTCAGGGTCATTACGAGCTGCAGTTCGAAGCGGTGCGCGAAGCCTTCGCCGCCCTGTTCGATGATCCTCAGGAGCGTGGTGCCGGGCTGTGCATCCAGATCGGCGGGCAAACCGTCGTCGACCTGTGGGCTGGGACTGCCGACAAGGACGGTGCCGAGGCCTGGCACAGCGATACCATCGTCAACCTGTTCTCCTGCACCAAGACCTTCGCGGCAGTGACTGCCCTGCAACTGGTGGCCGAAGGCAAGCTCAAGCTCGATGCGCCGGTAGCCGAGTACTGGCCGGAGTTTGCCGCTGCTGGCAAGGAAGCGATCACGCTGCGCCAGTTGCTCTGCCACCAGGCCGGGCTGCCGGCCATCCGCGAAATGCTGCCCACCGAAGCCTTGTACGACTGGCAATTGATGGTCGATACCCTGGCGGCAGAAGCCCCGTGGTGGACACCGGGCCAGGGCCACGGCTATGAGGCGATCACCTACGGCTGGCTGGTTGGCGAACTGTTGCGTCGCGCCGACGGGCGCGGGCCGGGGGAGTCGATCGTGGCGCGGGTGGCACGGCCATTGGGGTTGGACTTCCATGTAGGCCTGGCGGATGAAGAGTTTTATCGCGTCGCTCATATAGCGCGCAGCAAAGGCACTATGGGGGATGAAGCCGCGCAACGGTTACTTCAAGTAATGATGCGCGAGCCGGCGGCGATGACTACCCGTGCATTTGCCAATCCACCGTCTATTCTGACCAGCACTAATAAGCCCGAATGGCGACGCATGCAGCAGCCTGCGGCGAATGGCCACGGTAATGCGCGCAGCCTGGCCGGGTTTTATAGTGGTTTGTTGGACGGTAGTTTGCTGGAAAGCGACATGCTCGAACAATTGACCCGCGAGCACAGTATGGGGCTGGATAAAACCTTATTGACCCAAACCCGCTTCGGCCTGGGCTGCATGTTGGATCAACCGCAGTTGCCCAATGCCACGTTCGGCCTCGGACCACGTGCATTCGGGCATCCCGGGGCAGGGGGCTCAGTCGGGTTTGCCGACCCTGAACATGATGTAGCCTTCGGTTTTGTGACTAATACCCTGGGTCCTTACGTACTTATGGACCCGCGGGCCCAGAAGTTGGTCGGAATATTGGCCGGTTGTCTATAAACCCCTTGCTGTTTCACAATTTTTTGTTACAAAGGCAAGTATAAAAAGATGCTGAACGACATGTTGTAACTTGAATGTTCTTTTAGCGTCTGTTTAACGGGTCCTGCGACCCTCTGGTTTTTTTCTCATTTTGTGGATATCTCATGTTATCGAACAAGTCTTTGGCACTGGCGCTGTGCCTCACTATTACGGGTTGTGCACAAACTCCACAAAATGATGCCGAAGGTGGGCATTGGTGGTCATTTGGATCTGACAAAACGGCGACCAAGGATCCAGTGGCCCAGACCGACGCCAAGTCGGATGCCAAACCCGACGCCAAGCCGGCCGCCGGTGCCAAGCCTGTTGAGCCTGTCACCGCTGCTGCCGCTGCCCCGGCTGCCAAAGCCGACACCGGTTACAGCTGGTGGCCGTTTTCCACCAAGAGTGCCGAAGACAAAGCCGCCGACGCCAAGGCTGACCTGAAAGCCGACCTCAAGGCGGCAACCCCGGCCTCGGACGCCGCACCTGTCGTCGCCAAGACCGACAGCGAGCCGCGCTGGTGGTGGCCGTTCGAAAGCAAGCCAAAGCCATTGGCCAAGGTCGATGTGACCAATGTACAAATGCCTGACCCGAAGATCACCCAAGCCTGGCTGGACGAATACGAACCACGCCTGCGTGCCGCCATCAAGGACAGCAACCTGCAACTGGAGCGCCGTGACAACACCCTGGTGGTGATTGCCCCGGTAGACGGCTCCTACAACCCGAAGCGTCCGGCCATGTTGCTGCCGGTGACCCTGGGCCCGTTCACGCGGGTGGCCAAGGCCGTCGAAGCTGACCCGAAGACCGCCGTACTGGTGCTGGGCCACGTTGATGCCACGGGCAGCGCCCCGGCCAGCCAGGCGTTGAGCAAGGAGCGTGCGCAGTCCATTGCCTCGATTTTCAGCCTGAGTGGTCTGAAACAGGATCGCTTGATGCTGCGTGGCATGGGCGACCTTATGCCGCGTGCCGCCAACGACAGCAATCAGGGGCGTGCGCTGAACCGTCGCATGGAAATCATGTTCACTCAGCGTACAACGATGTTGGCACTGCTGAGCAAGTACAACTCCGGCAAGACCCCGCCCGTAGCCGAAATGGTCGCGGTGCAGAATGTGCCTGCGCCAGCACCTGCGGCCAAAGCGCCTGCCAAAAAGGCCACGGCCAAGAAAGCGGCGGCCAAGCCAGCGGCTAAAAAGGCTGCGGCCAAGCCGGCTGCGAAGAAACCTGCCACGGCAAAAGCCAAGGCGGCACCCGCTTCGAACGATCAGGCGAAGAACTGAGCTGTTGAACCACAAGGATAAAGCCGCATGACCCAGGCACTGGCCGATATGCGCCGTGACTACACACGGGACGGTTTGAGCGAGGCCCAGGCCCCGGACGAGCCGTTTGCGTTGTTCCACCATTGGTTTGCTGATGCGGTGAAAACCGAACAGCCGCCAGTGGAGGCCAATGCCATGACGCTGGCGACAGTGGATCAGGACGGCCGCCCGCACTGCCGCATCCTGCTGCTCAAGGGCCTGGATGCACAGGGCTTTACCTTCTTCACCAACTATCAGAGCGCCAAGGGTGAACAACTCGCGGCGCGGCCGTTTGCGGCCATGACCTTCTTCTGGCCCACCCTGGAGCGCCAGGTACGCATTGAAGGGCGCGTGGCCAAGGTCACGCCTGAAGAGTCGGATGCTTATTATCAGGTGCGCCCGTTGGGCAGCCGCCTGGGTGCCTGGGCCTCTCCGCAGAGCAAAGTCATTCGTGATCGCGATGAGCTGCAGGCGCTGCTCAAGGCCACTGAAGAGCGTTTCAGCGATACCCAGCCCGATTGCCCCGAGCATTGGGGAGGGTACCGTTTACTGCCTGAGCGCATCGAGTTCTGGCAAGGCCGCGCCAGCCGCCTGCATGATCGCCTCAACTACCGCTTGCAAGACGGCCAATGGTGCCGCGAGCGCCTGGCGCCCTGAGCGTCACCTTTCGTCATCCCACCTGAATCAACACCGTTGCGTCGAAGTCTCTGTTCAAGAGACTTCGGACGCTTTCGGCTGTGCGGCTACACTGATCGAGCCGGTTATGGCATGGTTCCGTACCCTGGCTTGGTTACCGTTCGTCGAGTTCTCTGGTGCTGGCAGTCTGTACTCAGGCTGAATGAAAGCAAGTTTCTGCCTGGTGCGCCGTGACACGCGCCAAGCCACAGCGTTTAATGAATACCTGTCCTTTGGAGTTGATGCTATGCGTAAGTCCGTTTTACTAGTTGCCTGCTTTACCACCCTGTCGTTGCTGTTGGGTGGCTGCGCCTCGAGTCTGACCGGCGACTCGTACTCTCGTGATGAGGCGCGTCGTGTACAGACCGTTCGCATGGGCACCATCGAATCCCTGCGTCCGGTGAAAATCGAAGGGACCAAGACCCCAATCGGCGGCGCCGCGGGCGCAGTCATCGGCGGCGTTGGCGGCAGCGCCATCGGTGGCGGCCGTGGCAGCATCGTGACTGCTGTGATCGGCGCAGTTGCGGGCGGCCTGCTGGGCTCGGCCACCGAAGAAGGCCTGACCCGTACCCAAGGTGTGGAAATCACCGTGCGCGAAGACGACGGCAGCATGCGTGCCTACGTACAAGCCGTGCAGGAAAATGAAATCTTCCGCATTGGTGACCGCGTACGCATCATGACCGTCGACGGTACCAGCCGCGTTACTCGCTAAGCCTTGAGCTACAGGCGAAGAAAAACCCCCAACCGGGTGACCGGTTGGGGGTTTTTTTGTAGGAGCGAGCTTGCTCGCGAAAAACGTTAACGATAACGCGTGCTCAATGAATGAACGCGGCGCCTCTAAGTTTTTCGCAAGCAAGCTCGCTCCTACAACTGACTGACTTCAATCATGCAACGGCCGCTTTCTTGCGACTTGCCATCGCCGTCACCGCATACCCGATGAAGGCCGCCAGGATCGACCCGGTCAGAATCCCCATGCGATCTTCACCGGCAAACTCACTGGCGCCCGGCACAAACGCCAGGGAGCCGACAAACAGGCTCATGGTGAAGCCGATCCCGCACAGGATCGCCACGCCCAGTACCTGGCCCCAATTGGCGCCGCTGGGCAGTGAGGCGATGCCGGTCTTGATCGCCAGCCAGGTGAGGCCGAACACACCGACTGTCTTGCCGATCAACAGGCCCGCGGCGATGCCCATGGGCACGGAGTGGGTGAAGCTCTCCAGGCTGACACCGGTGAGTGACACACCGGCATTGGCGAACGCGAACAGCGGCAGGATGGCGTAGGCCACCCAAGGGTGCAGGGCGTGTTCCAGGCTCAGCAGCGGTGAGGTTTCGGCATTCTTGGTGCGCAGTGGAATGCAGAACGCCAGGGTTACACCCGCCAAGGTCGCATGCACACCGCTCTTGAGCACGCACACCCACAGGATCAGGCCGATGATCATATACGGCCCCAGTTTGATCACGCCCAGGCGGTTCATCGCAATCAGCGCAATCAAGCACGCCCCCGCGCCCGCCAGGGAAGCCGTGGACAAGTCAGCGGAATAGAACAAGGCAATGACGATGATGGCGCCAAGGTCATCAATGATCGCCAGGGTCATCAGGAACAGCTTCAGCGACACTGGTACGCGCTTGCCCAGCAGGGCCAGAACGCCCAGCGCAAAGGCAATGTCGGTGGCCATGGGGATCGCCCAGCCGGCCAGGGCGGCCGGGTTGTCCTTGTTAAGCGCCCAGTAGATCAGCGCCGGCACCACCATGCCGCCGATGGCCGCTGCGCCAGGCAGCACCACTTGCGAAGGCTTGGACAGGTGGCCATCCAGAAGCTCACGCTTGACCTCCAGGCCGATCAGCAGGAAAAACAGGGCCATCAGGCCATCGTTGATCCAAAGCAGCGCCGGCTTGGCGATTTTCAACGCGCCAACCTGAGCCACCACCGGCGTGTCGAGAAAGGCGTTGTACAGGTGCGACAACGGTGAGTTGTTGATAATCAGCGCCAAAGCGGCAGCGGCGATCAACAACAGACCACTGGCGGCTTCCAGCTGGAAGAAACGGGTGAAAGTGCTACGCAGAGGCAAGGGATGCTCTCCAATTCAGGTTCAATAGGTGGGTACCCTAACCCGTACCGTTAGTTGTTAAAACAAAAGTTATATTCTTATTTGTTATAAGTGGTTGGCCGGAACATCGGTGGGTTAAAGACTAGCAATTGTGTGTCCAATTGCGTCGTCACTGTATCTGTGTGAAGCGTGGGAAACATCCTAAGATCACCGCTGAAAGCCTTTAGAGAAGCCACCATGAGCGACCACCGTACCTGGGCCCGCGAAGCCATTCGTATCATTGAAGCGGACTTCCAGCGGAGCGCCGATACCCACCTGATCCCGCTGCCATTACCGGGTTTGCCAGGCATCGAGTTGTACTTCAAGGATGAGTCCAGCCACCCCACCGGCAGCCTGAAACACCGGCTGGCGCGCTCGTTGTTCCTGTATGCGCTGTGCAATGGTTGGCTCAAGCCTGGCGCCCCCGTTATTGAAGCGTCCAGCGGCTCCACCGCGATCTCGGAAGCCTACTTCGCGCGCTTGCTCGGCTTGCCGTTCATTGCCGTCATGCCCGCTACCACGTCCCAAGAGAAGATCGCCCAGATTGCCTTCTATGGTGGCAAGAGCCATCTGGTCCAGGACCCGACGCAGATCTACGCCGAATCCGAACGCCTGGCCCAGGAAAGCGGTGGTCACTTCATGGACCAGTTCACTTACGCCGAACGTGCCACCGACTGGCGGGCGAACAACAACATCGCCGAATCGATCTTCCAGCAGATGCGCTTTGAACAGCACCCGGAGCCGAGTTGGTTGATTTCCAGCCCTGGCACCGGCGGCACCACCGCGACCCTGGGCCGCTATGTGCGTTATCGCCAGCATTGCACCCGGGTGTTGTGTGCCGATGCCGAACGCTCGGTGTTCTTCGACTTCTACCAGAGTGGTGACGCCAGCCTGCGCCTGGACTGTGGCTCACGGATTGAAGGGATTGGTCGCCCACGGGTGGAGGCATCGTTTCTGCCGGCGGTGATTGACGCAATGGTCAAGGTGCCGGATGCATTGTCCCTGGCGGCCATGCATTACCTGGCGCAGCGTTTGGGGCGACGGGTTGGCGGGTCCAGCGGGACCAACCTGATCGGTGCGCTGATGGCGGCGCAACAGATGAAAGCGGCGGGGGAGTCGGGGTCGATCGTTGCGATCTTGTGCGATGGTGGTGAGCGCTATGCCACGACCTATTACGATCAAGCGTGGCTGTCGGGGCAGGGCTATGAGCTGGAAGGGTTGATCGCGGCGGTTGCGGCGAGTGTCGAGCGCGGTGAGGCGCTACCCGCTAACATCCTGCGCGCTAATATCTGACAAGCAGCGCCAAGTTGTAAGCTCCAAGCTACAAGAAAAGCAGGATGCATACCTGTTTTTAGCTTGTGGCTTGAAGCTTACAACTCGAAGCTTCAACCGTGGATGCCGAGCATATCCCGCGCCAACGCCTCGGCGATCCGAATCCCGTCGACACCCGCCGAGAGAATCCCACCGGCATACCCCGCGCCTTCTCCGGCCGGGAACAAGCCTTTGACGTTCAGGCTCTGCATCGACTCGTTGCGGGTAATGCGCAGTGGTGACGAGGTGCGGGTCTCGATGCCGGTCAGCACCGCATCGTGCAGCGAGTAACCTTTGATCTGTTTCTCGAACGCCGGCAAGGCTTCGCGGATGGCTTCGATGGCGAAATCCGGCAGGGCCAGGGCCAGGTCACCCAGCGAAACACCGGGTTTGTAGGACGGCTCCACACTGCCCAGCGCGGTGGAGGGTTTTCCGGCGATGAAGTCACCTACCAGTTGCGCCGGGGCCTCGTAGTTGCTGCCGCCGAGGATGTAGGCGTGGGACTCCAGGCGCTCCTGCAACTCGATACCGGCCAGCGGGCCACCCGGGTAATCCACCTCGGGGGTAATCCCTACCACGATGCCAGAGTTGGCATTGCGCTCGTTACGTGAGTATTGGCTCATGCCGTTGGTCACGACGCGATGGGGCTCCGAGGTCGCAGCCACGACGGTGCCGCCCGGGCACATGCAGAAGCTGTAGACCGAACGGCCGTTCTTGGCGTGGTGCACCAGCTTGTAGTCCGCAGCACCCAGCTTCGGGTGGCCGGCGTATTTACCCAGGCGTGCGGCGTCGATCAGCGACTGTGGGTGTTCGATACGGAAACCCACCGAGAACGGCTTGGCTTCCATGTACACGCCACGGTCGTGGAGCATGCGGAAGGTGTCACGGGCGCTGTGGCCCAGGGCAAGAATCACGTGCTTGGAGAGGATCTGCTCGCCGCCGTCGATGACCACGCCGTTCAACTGGCCGTCTTCGATCAACACGTCGGTGACCCGCTGCTCGAAGCGTACTTCACCGCCCAGGGCGATGATCTGCTCGCGCATGTTTTCCACCACGCCGGTCAGGCGGAAGGTGCCGATGTGGGGCTTGCTGACGTAGAGAATTTCTTCCGGCGCGCCGGCCTTGACGAACTCGTGCAGCACTTTGCGACCGTGGAATTTCGGGTCCTTGATCTGGCTGTACAGCTTGCCGTCGGAGAAGGTGCCTGCGCCGCCTTCACCGAATTGCACGTTGGACTCGGGGTTGAGCACGCTTTTGCGCCACAGGCCCCAGGTGTCCTTGGTGCGTTGGCGCACTTCCTTGCCGCGCTCGAGGATGATCGGCTTGAAGCCCATCTGTGCCAGCAGCAGCCCGGCGAAGATCCCGCAGGGACCGAAGCCCACCACGATTGGCCGCTCAGCCAGGCCTTCCGGCGCCTGACCCACCACCTTGTAGCTGACATCCGGTGCCGGGTTGACGTTGCGGTCGTCGGCAAACTTGAGCAGCAGCGCGGCTTCACCCTTCACGTTCAGGTCGACGGTGTAGATGAAGCACAGCTCAGAGGTCTTTTTACGCGCATCGTAGCTGCGCTTGAACAGGGTGAAATCGAGCAGGTCATCACTGGCGATGCCCAGGCGCTGCACGATGGCAGTGCGCAGGTCTTCTTCGGGATGGTCGATGGGCAGCTTGAGTTCGGTGATTCGTAACATGACAGGATCCGGTAGGCGGCGGGCAAGGAGGCCGGCTGTTTTGCAAACCGGCGATTATAAGCCCCAATGGCAAGTTTCCGTCAGGTTAAAACAGCACAGGGCCTAATCAGTCGTCCCGCGAGCCGCCGAATGCTGCGCAACCACGCTGCACCTGGCCGTTCACGCGCAACTCGGCGCTCATGTGTTGCAGGCTGCCGCTCACACTGTCGACGCAGCGCTGGGGCGCCACCCACAGTTCGATGTGCTGGTTGTTGGCTTCAGTCATCAGATTGAAGCGGCCGTCGCCCAGTTGTTCCTCGACGTAGGGTACTGCCAAAGGTGGATGGCCTTCGCGTTCCAGCACCATACCCTTGGCCGTGACATTCATTGCCCAGGCGGGTTTATGGCCGTTGGCCCGCAGTATCATGCGCTTGAAGTCCGGGTCGGAGCACGCTGAAGTCGAGCGTTCGACGCGATACAGCTGTTGCAGGTCCACTGAACCCTGGGTGCCGCTGGCGACCCCGGAAAACTTGCCGCGCAGGTCGGCAAACAGCTTGCCCTGCTGGCCGGCCAGCGAGGCGGCTTCCTGCAGGACGCTGGTGCCGCCGGTGTCGTTGACCACGTAGCTACGCTGGTCGCCGCACGGCTGGAACAGCAGTTTGCCGTCCACCGCGGTCAACTCACCCTGCATACGGGTCAGCCCGACAGTCGATGGCTTGGCCGGCTCGCTTTCGAACAATTGGCAGGCGGCGAATACAGGAAGCAAGGCAAACAGGACGAGGGTACGGGCGGCGCGCATTATCGGGTCTCCAGGCAAGTGCCGCCACGTTACGCAGACTGGCCGTGCATCACAAGCCCGCTTGCCAGCTTCAGGCGTTTCTTACAGCACTCACCCTCACCCCACGATAAAGGTCTGACCAGTTTGTAGGCCCTCGACGCTTTTGGCGTAAGCCAGCGCTACATCGGCGGCGGGGGCAGGTTTGTAGCCACGGAAATAAGGGGCATAGCTGCCCATGGCTTCCAGTAGTACCGTCGGGCTGACCGAGTTGATACGCAGGCCGCGAGGCAATTCAATGGCCGCCGCTTTGACGAAGGCGTCCAGAGCACCGTTGACCAAGGCCGCCGAAGCGCCGGTACGGATCGGATCACGGTTCAGGATGCCGCTGGTGAACGTGAACGAAGCACCGTCGTTGGCGTACTCACGGCCGATCAACAGCAGGTTGACCTGGCCCATCAGCTTGTCACGCAGGCCCAGTTCGAAATCGCTGTCGTTCATGTCTGCCAGGGGCACGAAGTTGACGCTGCCTGCCGCGCAGATCAGGGCGTCGAACTTACCGGTCTGCTCGAACAGCTTACGGATCGAGGCGCTATCGCTGATATCCACCTGGAAGTCACCGCTGGTGCGGCCGATGCTGATCACTTCGTGGCGCTGGGCCAGTTCCGCCTTGACCGCTGAACCGATGGTGCCGCTGGCACCGATCAATAGGATTTTCATCGTGCTGTTCCTCTGGGGCTGATTTCCTGCAGGGGCAAGCGTGCTCGCGAAAAACTCAAGGTCGCCGGCGTGTAGTCAGGCTTACCGCGTGATCGTTGACGTTCTTCGCGAGCAAGCTCGCTCCTACAGGGGTTGGGATTTGCGTTCAGTCTAGTGTGGCTTTTTAATTGGATAAACGTGCTAATAGGCAACCTTTGGTTTTCAAATGGAAACAGTCCATGAGCGAAATGGATGACCTGGCGGCGTTCGCCGTGCTGATCGAAGCCGGCAGTTTCACCGTGGCGGCCGCACAATTGGGCTGCAGCAAAGGGCAGTTGTCCAAGCGCATCAGCCAGTTGGAAGCGCAGTTTGCCGTGGTTTTGCTGCACCGCACCACGCGCAAGCTGAGCCTGACTGCTGCCGGCGCGGCGTTGCTGCCCCAGGCACAAGCATTGGTGGTGCAGGTGGAACGCGCCCGCCAGGCATTGGCGCGGCTCAAAGATGATTTGGCTGGCCCTGTGCGTATGACCGTTCCAGTGTCGTTGGGTGAAACCTTCTTCGATGGCTTGCTGCTGGAGTTCTCCAAGCAATACCCGCAGGTGCAGATCGAGCTGGAGCTCAATAACAACTACCGAGACTTGGCACGGGATGGTTTTGACTTGGGGGTACGGTCGGGCGCCATCGAACATGAACGCTTGGTGGCTAAACCTTTGCTGGCCTGGCATGAGATGACCTGCGCCAGCCCGGCTTATCTGGAACAGCATGGCGAGCCGCAGACCCCAGCGGACCTGGCGGCGCACAGCTGTTTGCTCAACAGTCATTACAGTGGCCGCGAGGAGTGGTTGTACCACCAGCAACACGAATTGCTGCGGGTAAAGGTGAGCGGCACCTTCGCCTCCAACCACTACAACCTGTTGAAAAAAGCGGCGTTGGTCGGCGCCGGTATTGCCCGCCTGCCGTCCTACGTTCTACCCACGGAGCTGGCTGACGGCCGATTGCGCTGGCTGCTGCGCGATTATCAGACACGCAGCATGCCGATGTACTTGGTGCATCCCTACCAGGGCGGTTTGCCTCGGCGTACCCAGGTGTTGGCCGACTACCTGGTGGACTGGTTCAAGCGCAGCGGCGAAGCGCTGGATCGGCTTCAGCGATAACGACGGGCAATCAGGTGGTCGATGGACAGGCACCCGGGGCCTTTGGCAAGCAACAACAATAACAGCGCAAGCCAGGTGCCGTGAGTGGGGTAGGCGTCAGGGTAGACGAACAGCTGGATGGTCAAGGTCATGCCTATCAAGGCCAGGGCCGAGAAGCGCGTGGCGAACCCCAGCAGAATCAATACCGGAAAAAAGTGCTCGGCAAAGGTTGCCAGGTGCGCGGCCACCTCTGGCGACAGCAGAGGCAATTGGTATTCGCTGCGAAACAAAAAGAGCGTCGAGGCGGCGAGTTTGGGCTCACCCCATTGGAAGGTGCCGCTGATCAGGTCAATGGCAAAGCCTTCGACCTTGGTCTGGCCAGACTTCCAGAACACCGCAGCAATGGAGAAGCGCGCGATAAAGGCGATCAGGCTGTAGGGGATTTTTTCAAACAGTGCGACGGTTCGTTTTACCAGGCAGGGAGCGGGAAAGTTCATGGCGATACCTCTGGTTGCAGATGCAAATGGGTGATGGCGTCGTGGCTGATCAACAGCGTGAGACATAGGTGCAAGTCGAATTCGTCAGAGGCTTTCAGGGCATCAGCTATGGCCATTTCCAGCCCTGCGCCTTGGTTGAGTCGGTTGATAAAGGTCACAGACCCGCGGTCGATGGCGAATACCTTGACCACCAACCCTTGGCGCAAGACCAGCCCGCCTTGGGCATGCCAGGGGTTCAAGCTGGCGATGGCCCCGTCGGCCTGGTGCGCCGCCCAAACCGATACCACCGCGTAGGACGATTCCAGCGTGGCAAGTGACGGATGCAGTCCTACACGCAGTTGCCCCAGTTGTGCGCAACCTTGCAGTTGCCGAAGTACGCTGTGCTGATCCAGAACCTGGCAATCCGCCGCGTGATAAGCGCGGACCCTCAAGCGCTCCAGCCGGGCGACATCGGCCAGGTAGGGCACGCTCCAGGCTGGTTCGAAACCCTGGATAAAGTCAGCGAACGTGCCGCCGTACTCACTGATCAAGGGGCTGGTGGGCGGGTGGGCCTGGGCATACAGACCGGCCATGGCGCGGAAAAACTCATCGCCGACCAGTTGCCGCGCCACCGGGTAGGCGGCTGCCAAAGCATTGATCAAAGCGCTATGGACATTGTTTCGATACACCGCAAAGCGGCTCGCCGGTTCAGCACCGTTGCTGCTGAACACGCCCTCGGGGCAGGTTACTTGCGGGGCCAGTAAAGCCTCTGCGAATGTTTGCTGAATGCTCATCGGGCCACCGGCGACAAATACCATTCGGCCTGCCGGGCCTCTGCTTGCAACACGCTGAACGCGGGCACCTGGTTATCCCGCTCGATCAGCGTCGCCACCGCTCCGGTCCGCGCCAGTACCTGTGCGTAAAGCTGCCACACGGCGTTATCGATCGGCGCGCCGTGGTCATCAATCAGCAGGCGGTCGCCCAGGCTGTCGGTGTCTTCGGCAAAACCGGCCAGATGAATCTCACCCACTGCGTGCAATGGCAAGGCATCGATGTAGGTCAGCGGGTCGCGCTGATGATTGATGCAGGACACGTAGACGTTGTTGACGTCGAGCAGCAGGCCGCAACCGGTACGGCGGACTATCTGGCTGATGAAGTCGGTTTCGTCCAGGGTAGAGCGCTGGAACTGCAGGTAAGTGGAGGGGTTTTCCAACAGCATCGGCCGCTTGAGCGTGCTCTGTACCTGATCCACGTGTTCGCATACCCGCTCCAGGGTGCAGGCGTCGTAGGCCAGGGGCAGCAAGTCGTTGAGAAACACCGGGCCGTGGCTGGACCAGGCCAGGTGTTCGGAAAAAGACTGGGGTTGATAGCGTTCGATCAGCGTGGCCAGGCGTGCCAGGTGCTCGCGATCCAAGGGGGCTTCGCCGCCGATGGACAGGCCGACGCCGTGCAGTGACAGGGGGTACTGCGCACGAATCAACCCCAGGTAGTGATGAAACGGGCCGCCGGCCACCATGTAGTTTTCGGCGTGTACTTCGAAAAAACCGATGTCGGGGCGGGTCTCGAGAACCTCGCTGAAGTGCTCGGTCTTGAGCCCCAGCCCGGCCCGATAGGGGAGGCCGGGCACCTGAGCCGGTGAGACCGCGTGTTGGGCTGTAGGCGTCATCATCAGTACTCAGGCTGCGCGGGGTTCAGGATTTGGCGGTGAAGGCCGCTTCCTGGCCAAAACCGGTCGGCGAGGTGGTGCTTGGGGTCTTGGTGCAAGTGCCGGCGGGTACCAGCTTCCAGGCATTGGCCTGGTCTTTGGTTTTGGAGGTGCCAGCGCACGACGTACCGGCGCCCGCGGCGCAGTCATTCTTGCCGGCTTCAGCCACGCCGAAGCATTTCTGCATGTCGTCGGCCGCGTGGGCGGTGGTGGTCAGGGCGGACAGGCTCAGGGCAGAACCAAGGGCCAGAACGAGGGTGGCGGCGGACAGTTTGGTGGTCATGGTGTGTCTCCAGCAGTGGTTGAATGCGCAGGCTTGATTGCCTGCATGCACCACTAGAGAAAGGGGGAGGGAATTCGTTACAAAGCCATCGAAAAAAACTGCAAAACAACACCTATTTAATGGCTTATACAAAGAAAATGTGGGAGTCGGGCTTGCCCGCGATGCAAACGCCTCGGTTCTTCAGATACACCGGGGTGATGCTATCGCAGGCAAGCCAGCTCCCACACAAGCCAGCTCCCATTTAGAACTTGCTCTTTCTTAGCCGCCGAGGTACGCCTCCCGCACCTTCGGATCGGTCAGCAATTGCTCACCCGTACCTTGCATCACCACCCGGCCATTCTCCAGCACATAGGCACGGTCAGCGATTTTCAGCGCCTGGTTCGCGTTCTGCTCCACCAAAAACACCGTCACACCGTCCTTGCGCAGCTGTTCAATGATGTCGAAGATCTGCTGGATGATGATCGGTGCCAGGCCCAGGGAAGGCTCGTCCAGCAACAACAGCTTGGGCTTGCTCATCAGCGCCCGGCCGATGGCAAGCATTTGCTGCTCGCCGCCGGACATGGTGCCGCCGCGCTGGCTGAAGCGTTCCTTGAGACGGGGGAACAGGTGCAGCACCTTGTCCATCTGCTCCTGGTAATCGCCCTTGTCGGTAAAGAATCCACCCATGGCCAGGTTCTCTTCCACGGTCAGGCGCGAGAACACCCGACGGCCTTCGGGCACCACCGCAATGCTCTTGCGCATGATCTCGGCGGAGTGCTTGCCCACCAGTTCTTCACCCATGTAGCGGATGCTGCCACTGTAGGCTTGCGGCGAACCGCACAAGGTCATCAGCAAGGTCGATTTGCCGGCACCGTTGGCGCCGATCAGGGTGACAATCTCACCCTGGCGCACTTCCACATTGACGCTGTGCAGGGCCTGGATCTTGCCGTAGAAAGTGGAAACGTTTTCGAATTGCAGCATTTTACGCTTCCCCCAAGTAGGCTTTGATCACTTCAGGATTGTCGCGGATCTGCTCCGGCGTCCCGTTGGCCAGCGGCGTGCCCTGGTTGATCACCACGATATGGTCGGAGATGCTCATGACCAGTTTCATGTCGTGTTCGATCAACAGCACCGTGGCGTTGTTTTCCTCACGCAGCACACTGATCAGCGCCTTGAGGTCTTCGGTTTCCTTGGGGTTCAGGCCCGCGGCAGGTTCGTCGAGCATCAGGATGCGCGGGCGGGTCATCATGCAGCGGGCGATTTCCAGGCGACGTTGCTGGCCGTAGGCGAGGGTGCCTGCCGGGCGGTTGGCGAACTCGGTCAGGTTGACCTTGTCCAGCCAGTACGCCGCGTATTCCATGGCCTCGCGTTCGCTCTTGCGGAACGCCGGGGTCTTGAACAGGCCAGCGAAGAAGTTGGTGTTCAAGTGACGGTGCTGGGCGATCAACAGGTTCTCGACCGCCGTCATGTCCTTGAACAACCGCACGTTCTGGAAGGTACGCACCACGCCTTTGCGGGCGATTTCGTGGCCGGCCAGGCCCTGTATGGGTTGGCCGTCCAGCAGGATGCTGCCACCGCTCGGCTTGTAGAAACCGGTGAGGCAGTTGAACACCGTGGTCTTGCCGGCGCCGTTGGGGCCGATCAGCGCTACCACTTGTTTCTCTTTGACGGTCAGGGCCACGCCATTGACCGCCAGCAAACCGCCGAAGCGCATGCTCAGGTTTTCGACTTTCAGGATCTCGCGGCTCATTTGCGCAGCTCCATGTGTGGACGTTGCATGGGCAGCAGGCCTTGAGGGCGCCAGATCATCATCAGCACCATCATGGCGCCGAACATCAACATGCGGTATTCGCTGAACTCACGCATCATTTCCGGCAGCAGGATCATCACGATGGCCGCCAGGATCACGCCCAGTTGCGAGCCCATGCCACCCAGTACCACGATGGCGAGAATGATCGCCGACTCGATAAAGGTGAACGATTCCGGCGTCACCAGGCCTTGGCGAGCGGCGAAGAAGCTGCCGGCAAAACCGGCGAATGCAGCGCCCAGGGTGAATGCGGAAAGCTTGATGATGGTCGGGTTCAGGCCCAGGGCACGGCAGGCGATTTCATCTTCGCGCAGCGCTTCCCACGCACGGCCGATGGGCATGCGCAGCAGGCGGTTGATCACGAACAGTGCCGCCAACGCCAAAAGCAGCGCCACCAGGTACAGGAACACCACTTTGCTCACCGGGTTGTAGGCAATCCCGAAGTACTCGTGGAAGGTCTGCATGCCTTCGGCGGCGGTGCGGTCGAACGACAGCCCGAAGAACGTCGGCTTGGGAATGCTGCTGATACCGTTGGGGCCACCGGTGATATCGGTGAGGTTACGCAGGAACAGGCGAATGATTTCGCCGAAGCCCAGGGTCACGATGGCCAGGTAGTCACCGCGCAGGCGCAGCACCGGGAAGCCCAGCAGGAAGCCGAACGTGGCCGCCGCCATACCCGCCAATGGCAGGCAGATCCAGAAGCTCCAGCCCAGGTAATGCGAGAGCAGCGCGTAGGTATAGGCACCCACGGCGTAGAAGCCCACATAACCCAGGTCGAGCAGGCCTGCCAGGCCCACCACGATGTTCAGGCCCAGGCCCAGCAACACGTAGATCAGGATCAGCGTGGCAATGTCGACCGCGCCGCGCGAGCCGAAGAACGGCCAGATCAGCGCCGCGATGATCAACCCGATGATGATGTAGCGCTGGGTGCGCGGCAGCGTCAGAAATTGGCTGACCTTGGGCGACACCAACGGGCCACGGTTGCCCTTGAACAAGGCACCGACCTGCTGGGTGAACAGTACACGCAGGAACATCAGCACCGAACACAGGGCGATGACGGTCAGGGTCACTGGCCCGGTGCCGTGCACCTCCAGGTTGATGCCCACAATGCTCAGCTTGAGGCCGAGTACCGGGAAGGCCACGGCCCACACCAGCAAGGCGCTGAAAAACGCCGATTTAAGATATCTGCTCATACTTTCTCAACCTCCGGACGGCCCAGGATGCCGGTCGGACGGAACAACAACACCAGAACCAACAGGCCGAACGCGACGACGTCCTTGTACTGGTCACCGAAGATATCGGCGCCAAAGGCTTCGGCCACACCCAGCACCAGCCCGCCGAGCATGGCGCCCGGAATGCTGCCGATGCCGCCCAATACCGCTGCGGTAAAGGCCTTGAGGCCCACCAGGAAACCGGCGTTGGGGTTGATCACGCCGTATTGCATGCTCAGCAACACGGCCGCCACGGCCGCCAGCGCAGCACCAATGACGAAGGTCAGGGCGATGATGTTGTTGGTGTTGATGCCCAGCAGGTTGGCCATCTTGATGTCTTCGGCGCAGGCCCGGCAGGCGCGCCCCAGACGGGAGCGGGAGATGAACAGCGTCAGGCCCAGCATGGCCACCAGGGTGACCACGAAAACCAGAATCTGCATGTACGAAATCAGCACTTCTTGTGCGCCACCCGGGCCGAAGGAGATGCTCCCCGGAATCAGGTTGGGAATGGACTTGTCCTTGGAGTCCTGGGACAGCAATACGGTGTTCTGCAGGAAAATCGACATGCCGATCGCGGAAATCAGCGGGATCAAACGGTTGCTGCCCCGCAGGGGGCGGTAGGCAACCCGCTCGATGCTGTAGCCATAGGCACTGGTTACGATGATCGACGCCAGGAACGCAGCGGTCATCAATAGCGGCAGGGAGTGGATCCCCATCATGGCCAGCCCGGCAAGGGCAATGAAGGCCACGTAGGAACCAATCATGTACACCTCGCCATGGGCGAAGTTGATCATTCCAATGATGCCGTAAACCATTGTGTAGCCAATGGCTATCAAGGCATAGGTGCTGCCAATGGTCAGGCCATTAACCAGCTGTTGGAAAAAATGATAGATCTCAGGCATTACAGCGCTCCTAAAAACCCGATACGCATTTCACTGGTGGAGTCATTTCCGGCTCGGTGCCCTGTTCTGTGACCAGGTTGCACAAAGCGTTTGCCAGCGAACCGCTGGTGACGGTTTTAAGATTTTCAGGTGAGCCAGCGCCCGGATCGCGGGTGACATGGCCCATAAACCTCGTAAAACAAAGCCCACTGCTTGCACAGTGGGCTTGTTGACCAGTAACGCCTGGCTTACTGAGGGGAAACTTCGGTTTTTGGTTTACCGAAGTGCCATTCGTAGACCACGAACTTGAAGTCCTTCAGGTCGCCCTTGGCGTCGAAGCTCAGATCGCCGGTAGGGGTCTTGAAGGTACCCGCGTGGATGGCCTCGGCCACTTTGGCGGTGTCTTCGCTCTTCGCGGCAGCGATACCGCCGGCGATGACTTCAACTGCCGAGTACGCCGGGAATACGAACGGACCGGTTGGGTCCTGTTTGTTCTTGGCGAACTCTTCAACGATGGCTTTGTTGGCAGGGTCGGTGTCGAAGGATTTCGGCAGGGTCACCAGCAGGCCTTCGGAAGCGCCCTGGGCGATTTGCGAGATAGAGTCGTTACCCACGCCCTCTGGGCCCATGAATTTGGCGTTCAGGCCTTTTTCCTTGGCTTGGCGCAGGATCAGGCCCAGCTCAGGGTGGTAACCGCCGTAGTAGACGAAGTCGACGTTGGCTTGCTTGAGTTTCTGGATGATCGAGGAGAAGTCTTTGTCACCGGCGTTCAGGCCTTCGAAGACGGCAACCTTGGTGCCTTTTTCTTCAAGGGTCTTCTTCACGGCGCTGGCAATACCTTCACCGTATTGCTGCTTGTCGTGCAGGACGGCAACGATTTTCGGCTTCACGTGGTCGGCGATGTAGTTGCCGGCCGCTGGGCCTTGCGCGCTGTCCAGGCC
>NZ_BCBO01000030.1:0-21929 GCF_001320835.1 Pseudomonas sp. NBRC 111138
GTGCGGAAAATCAGCTTGTAGCCACGGGAGGTGATTTCCGGGCTGGTGGCGGCTGGGGTAATCATGATGACGCCTTCGTCTTCATAGATATCCGACGCTGGCTGAGTGGAGCTGGAGCAGAGGTGGCCGACGACGAACTTGACGCCATCATTGACCACTTTGTTGGCAACGGCCACGGCTTGTTTTGGATCGCAAGCGTCGTCGTATTCCTTGGCCTCAAGCATCTTGCCGTCTACGCCGCCCTTGGCGTTGATGTCTTTGATGGCTTGCTTGGCACCCATGAATTGCATGTCGCCGTATTGCGTCACCGGACCGGTCTTGGGACCGGCGATGCCGATCTTGATGGTGTCGGCTGCGAACGAATGGCCGGCAACCCCAGCCAGGACCATAGCGGCAAACAGTTTGGAAATCTGCTTAGTAGCCTTATTCATAGTGCTCCACTCTTACTGTTGTATTTTTTATAGTTCTAGCGGCCTTGTGAGCTGCAGAACCGGATCAGATATCGCGGATATCCCCCCGGCATTGCCCTGGCAACTGTACCGGTACAGTGTAGAGCGCCGGCTGATCGCTTGAAAAGCTGGCAGCTGGGGGCAAAACCTGGGTATGTCGCTTAAGTGAAAGAAAAAGACAGAATTGCGCCGGGCTCCTAACAGCTTTCAAGGCATTCCTTGGCTTTCCTGGCAGTTTCAATCGCTACTTCATTTGCTACTGGGTTTTTCTGCCTGAGCGACGGGGCTATGATTGCGCCGATTTTCTACTCAGGTGAATTCCCATGACGCAAGAACCAAGCACCCTCTATGCCAAGCTGCTCGGTGAAACCGCCGAAATTTCCTGGAAGGAGCTTGAACCGTTCTTTGCCAAGGGTGCCCTATTGTGGGTCGATGCCGGCCTGGATTTGATCGAGGCCGCCGAAGGAATGGCCGAAGACAACCGTGACAAAGTCGCCGCCTGGCTGGCTGCAGGCACCCTTGGCGAGGTGTCTGCGACGCGGGCATTGGACCTGGTCGAACGGGATCCAAGCTTATGGGCAGTGGTGGTCTCGCCATGGATCCTGATCCAGGAAAGGGCAGCATAAGAATGGCGCGCACGAAAAAGGTGCGTATTTTTCACGCGCTGAAGTGTGTAGCCGAGTAACCGCTGAACGCGTGATGGCACCTTGCCGTAGAGAAAGGTCACAGCCGAGGGTGACGTAAGCGTCACGGGAACAGTTGAGGTCCGAGGGAATGAGTGGCGCAATTGTTTCCAGGTATGACCCGGCGTGAAGAGAAGCAGCGATTACACCACCACTCCCCGTGCCTGGGTCTCAGCGAATCGGCCTGACAATAGACGGCGGGCCGATACGCCCTGGCGCCGGGTCTTTTGGCTGTGGAGCGTCGTTGTTCTCCACGCTGAGCGGGTATAGCGGGTTGCGCATGGCAATCCCCTGCATCACGCCGATGATGTCATTGAAAGGCACCGCCGGGCTGAGCAGGTAGCCTTGGATGTAGTCACAGCCATGCTTGAGCAGCAACTCGAACTGTGCCTGGGTTTCCACGCCTTCGGTAACCACCTGTAAGTGCAGGGTGTGGGCCATGCCGATAACCGCCTGGACGATTTCACCGTCTGCGGTGGATTTGGGAATGTCCTGGATAAACGAGCGGTCGATCTTCAAGGTGTTGAGCGGCAAGCGCTTGAGATAAGCCAGCGACGAATAGCCAGTGCCGAAGTCATCGATGGCCAGTGACACACCCAGGGCGCGAATTTGCCGCAACAGTGCCAGGGTGCTGCTGATGTTGCCCATCAGCGCATTTTCAGTGACTTCCAGTTCAAGTCGGTTGGTGCCTATTCCGGCGAAGCGCAGGGCGTCTTCGATTTCATCGGCCAGTTCGTCACGCGCCAGGTTCAACGCCGAGCAGTTTACCGCCATGATCAACTCGGTGTAGCCCCGGTCAGACAACAGGCTCAGGTCGTGACAGGCCTGGCGCAATACCCAGTGGTCCAGCTCGGCAATCAGCCCGTTGTTCTCGGCAATGCCGATAAAGCGGTCCGGAGCCAGGAGTCCGTGCTGGGGGTGTTGCCAGCGCACCAGGGCTTCCAGGCGCGTGACCTTGCCCAGCTTCATGTCGAAGATCGGCTGATAAAACAGCACCAGCTGGTTGCGCGTACGCAAGGCGGCGCGCAGTTCCTCCTCCAGTTGCAGCTCAAGGAACGCGCGTGTTTTCAGGTTGGAGCTGAAGAAGTGCAAGCTGTTGCGCCCGGCGTCCTTGGATTGGTACAGCGCCAGGTCGGCAGTTTTCAGCAGCTCTTCGCAGGTGTGGCCGTCCTCGGGAAACAGGCTGATGCCGATGCTGGTGGTCATCACCATGCGCCGGCCAGCCAGCTCGATGGGCTCTTTCATCTTCTGCATGATGCGCTGGGCCATCTGCCGGGCTTCGTCGCGGTGATGAATAGTGATCAGAATGCAGAATTCATCGCCGCCAAAGCGTGCCACTACATCTTCATGGCTGCGTATCGAGCCCTTGATATGCCCGGCCAGCACCGTGAGCAACTGGTCGCCCGCATCGTGGCCAAGGCTGTCATTGATGCGCTTGAAGTGATCAATGTCGAGAAAGATTACCGCCAGCATGCCTTGGCTTCGGGTTTTTTCCGCAACCTTTTCCGCGAAGATCTGATTGAAACCACGGCGGTTGAGCAGGCTGGTCAGCGCATCGAAGTGGGCCACTTGTTGCAGTGAGGCGCGGGCCTGGTCGAGTTCGCTGAGCAGCGCATTGACCCGGCGCAGGTCCCGCTCTTTGTGCTGCAGCTTTTTATCTGCCAGGGCTGCGCTGACACTACTGCCGATCACCAGCAAGGTAATTACCGCCACCGACAACCCCAGTTGAATCGGGCTGCCATCCACCGGCAATGAAAGATCCGCGCCACCGGGCACCAGCATTTGCATGGCCGCCATGCCGGTGAAATGCATGCTCAGGATTCCGGCTCCCAGCACCAGGCTGGCGGCGTATTTGAGCAACTGGTGAAACACGCCGGCTCCGTTGCGCAGGTAGCTGGACAGCAACAATGCCGCCAGGCTGGCGCCAATGGCAATCGCCACCGAGGCCAGGAACAGCCGTGTTTCGAAGTACACCTGGGCCTGGGAGCGCATGGCCGACATGCCCACGTAGTGCATCAGCGCGATACCCAGTCCCATCCACACCGAAGCCATCAGGTACTGATGAAAACGCAGGTGGGTATGACTGAGGGTCTGCATGGCGAGCAGCGACGCGATCAGGGCGATCAGCAGCGAGGCGAACGTCATGATCAATTCGTAGTGAATGGCGATGGGGGCCTGGAACGCCAGCATGCTGATGAAATGGGTCGACCAGATTCCGCCTGCCAGGCAACCCGCGCCCAGCCAGCGCCAATGGCGGCGGGCGGTGGGGTCTTCGACATGGCCCACACGTTCGGCCATGTCCAGCGTACCGAAGCCCGCCGCGCAGGCGACCAGGTACGCCAGTAGCACCAGAAAGGGGTTATGACTGCAATTGAGTAATAAATGCCCACTGTCTGGAAGGTCGGTAAAAAAGTGCTGCCCCAGCCATTCCATAGCGTATCCCGTCATAGAGCCATGTCACTGCCAGAGGCGATGACCGATGAGATCGAGTATAGAAGTCTCCGAAGATTTGCCATGAGTAATGGCGTTTTGATCTCAAATTATTTTGACATGCCTTCCATAGCGTTTGGTGCTAAGCGCTGATGGGCAGGTCGAGTTCGAAGTGTGGGGCTTCCAGCGGCGCCAGGCCGAATGCGGCACGGGCGGCGTCGCAATCGACATTTTGCTCGCCCTGGCTCCAGGACGAGTCGAACTCACGGCATACGCTGGAGCGTTGCTCATAAATAGAGCAGCTGGTGGCCTGTCCGACTTCACCTTCAAGGCTGCAGCACCGTGCAGGTTTCTGATCGGTGCCGATCATCGCCACGCGGCTGGGGTTGATCTGCACCACCAGGTCATCGGGCACCGTGCCCCCGGACGAGGCGCACTCACCCCAGAAGAAAGACACGCGAAAGTGTGAACAGCAGGCACCGCAATTCAGACACGGACTGGCTTCGGACATGGGCGTCATCAATAAGAAAAGTAGGAGGAGGGTGCTACGAAAGGCTCGCCATTCTATCCGTGCCATCGCCATTGGGAAGAGGGGCACGCACTTATATTTTTGTGGGCAAAATCCGCTGTTGCCTGGGTGAAATCATGCCCTATCAGCTTTACGAATCATTACAGACAATCACTGCCAGCCTGACTATGTTGCAGTGACCTGAGCAGGATGCATCGGGCATCGCAGCTCTCATAACAATAAAAGAGACGGACCCATGCAGAACTCGACCCAAGCGGCGAATGCCTGGCGCATTCTGTTCCTGCTGTTCCTCGCTAACCTGTTCAACTTTTTTGACCGCACCATTCCCGCGATCATCATTGAGCCCATCCGCATGGAATGGCACCTGAGCGACTTCCAGCTCGGTATCATCGGCACCGCTTTTACCATCGTCTACGCCATTGCCGGGCTGCCGCTCGGGCGCCTGGCCGACACCGGTTCACGCAGCAAGTTGATGGGTTGGGGCCTGTTCGCCTGGAGCGGGCTGACGGCGGTCAACGGCATGGTCGGCAGTTTCTGGACCTTCCTGCTGGTACGCATGGGCATTGGCATCGGCGAAGCCAGCTATGCACCCGCGGCCAATTCGCTGATTGGCGACCTCTTTCCCGCCCACCGCCGTGCCCGAGCCATGGGGATTTTCATGCTTGGCCTGCCGTTGGGCCTGTTGCTGGCGTTCTTTACGATCGGTGCGATGGTCAAGGCGTTCGACAGCTGGCGCGCGCCCTTCTTTATTGCGGCGGTGCCGGGTCTGATCCTTGCGGTGTTTATGTTCTACATAAAAGAACCCAAGCGTGGTGCGGCGGAAACCGTGCAAGTCTCCCAAGAGCGCGTCGACCGCCCGATCCGTCGCGTGCTGGCTGTGCCGACCTTTCTGTGGCTGGTGCTGGCCGGGTTGTGCTTTAACTTTGCCACCTATGCGTGCAACTCGTTCCTGGTGCCGATGCTGCAGCGCTATTTCCTCATGCCGTTGCAGGACGCGGCCGTCGCGACGGGTGTCATCGTCGGCCTGACCGGTTTGGTGGGCTTGACGCTGGGGGGCTGGATTGCCGACAAGATTCATCAGCGAGTCGCCAATGGCCGACTGTTGTTCGCCGCCTTCAGCTTGATCATCTCCACGGTCACCACCGCCTGGGCATTGCATGCCGGGCGTGTCGAAATCGGGGTGTTTGTCGCGCTGTTCAGTGTGGGCTGGCTGTTTGCCTACAACTTCTATACCTGCGTGTATACCGCGATCCAGGACGTAGTCGAACCACGCTTGCGCGCAACGGCGATGGCGCTGTTCTTTGCCGGGCTGTATCTGCTCGGCGGTGGCATGGGGCCGGTGGTGGTCGGGGCGTTGTCCGATCACTTTGCCCATTCAGCGATGTATGCGGCTGGGGCGCAGCAGATGACAGAGGCTTATAAAGCGGTAGGCTTGCATGACGCCATGTACCTGATTCCAGTGGCGTTGTTCTTGACCATGCTGTTTCTGTTCCAGGCCTCTCGCAGTTTTGTGCGTGATGCCAAGCGGATGAAGGAAGGGTTGAGTGCGGTTGAGGTGCCGGCAGCGGCGGCAACGGCGTGAGACAGAGTGATCGTTCCCATGCTCTGCATGGGAACGCCGCTCTGGACGCTCTGCGTCCGCTTAAAAGTCGTGACGCAGAGCGTCACATGATGCATTCCCACGCCGAGCGGGGGAACGATCTCTAAGGCTAATAAAAAGGCCCGCATTGCGCGGGCCTTTTACGTTCAGCGGATTATCAACCCGCCACCAACACGCGAATCGCTTCCAGTCGCAGTGCCGCTTTATCGAGCATGGCCAGGCCTTGCTCGCGCTGGTTGCGCAAGGCAACCAGCTCGCTGTCACGTACGGTCGGGTTGACCGCTTGCAGCGCGGTCAGGCGCGCCAGCTCTTCGTCGGTGTCTGCCGCCAGGCGACGCTTGGCTTCGGCTACACGCTCGGCGTGACGCGGGGCGATCTTCTCTTCACCGGCGTTGATGCGCGGTGTGAGTTGGTCGCGCTGCGCCTGTACGAATTTGTTCGCGCTGGCCCGTGGCACGCTTTCCAGCTGGTCATTCAAGGTTACGAACGACACGCGGCCCGACAGGTCATTGCCGTTGGCATCCAGCAGGCAGCGCAAGGCGGCCGGTGGCAGGTAGCGACCCAGTTGCAGGGAGCGCGGGGCGACCACTTCGCTGACATACAGCAGTTCAAGCAATACGGTGCCTGGCTTGAGCGCCTTGTTCTTGATCAGCGCCACGGCGGTGTTGCCCATGGAACCGGACAGCACCAGGTCCATGCCGCCTTGCACCATCGGGTGCTCCCAGGTGATGAACTGCATGTCTTCGCGCGACAGCGCCTGGTTACGGTCGTAGGTGATGGTTACACCCTCGTCGTCGCCCAGGGGGAAGCTGGCGTCGAGCATTTTTTCGCTGGGCTTGAGGATCAGCGCGTTTTCCGAATGGTCTTCGCTGTCGATGCCGAATGCGTCGAACAGGGTTTCCATGTAGATCGGCAGGGCGAACTGGTCGTCTTGTTCGAGGATGTCCTCGACCAGCGCATCGCCTTCGCCGGCGCCGCCGGAATTGAGTTCGAGCAAACGGTCCCGTCCGGTGTGCAACTCCTGCTCCAGGCGCTCGCGCTCTGCACGGGCTGCGTCGATCAGGGCTTGCCACTCGCCGTCGTCGGCGGCTTCCAGCAAGGGCAGCAGGCGTGGGCCGAACTGATGCTGCAAGGCGTTGCCGGTCGGGCAGGTGTTGAGGAAGGCATTGAGCGCCTCGTGGTACCACTGGAACAGGCGCTCTTGCGGGCTGGTTTCCAGGTAGGGCACGTGCAGTTCGATCACGTGTTTCTGGCCGATCCGGTCCAGGCGCCCGATACGCTGTTCCAGCAGGTCGGGGTGGGACGGCAGGTCGAACAGCACCAGGTGATGGGAGAACTGGAAGTTGCGGCCTTCACTGCCGATTTCCGAGCAGATCAGCACCTGGGCACCGAACTCTTCATCGGCAAAATAGGCAGCGGCGCGGTCACGCTCCAGAATATTCATGCCTTCGTGGAACACCGTGGCCGGGATGCCGGAGCGCACACGCAGCGCGTCTTCCAGGTCCATGGCGGTTTCAGCGTGGGCGCAGATCACCAGGACCTTGGTGCGCTTGAGCATTTTCAACTGGTCGATCAGCCACTCGACCCGAGGGTCGAAACGCCACCAGCGGTTCTCTTCCTCGATGTCCGGTTGCGCTTGGAAGCTGACTTCCGGGTACAGCTCGGCGTGTTCGCCCAGGGGCAGTTCGAGGTATTCGTCCGGGTTCGGTAGCGGGTAGGCGTGCAGCTTGCGCTCGGGGAAGCCTTGCACCGCAGCACGGGTGTTGCGAAACAGCACGCGGCCGGTGCCGTGGCGGTCCAGCAGTTCACGCACCAGGCGTGCGCTCGCCTCGGTGTCGCCATCGTTGACGGCGGTGAGCAGGGCTTCACCTTCGTCACCGAGGAAGCCTTGAATGGTCTTGTGCGCGGTCGGCGACAGGCGGCCCTTGTCCAGCAGCTCCTGCACGGCTTCGGCCACCGGGCGATAGTTTTCGCTCTCGGCGCGGAAGGCTTGCAGGTCGTGGAAGCGGTTCGGGTCCAGCAGGCGCAGGCGCGCAAAATGGCTATCCTGGCCCAGTTGTTCCGGGGTGGCGGTGAGCAGCAGCACGCCGGGAATCACTTCGGCCAGTTGTTCGACCAGCGAGTATTCGGCGCTGGCCTTGTCTTCGTGCCACACCAGGTGGTGGGCTTCGTCGACTACCAGCAAGTCCCAGCCGGCGGCGAACAGCGCGTCCTGGGCCTTCTCGTCGTCCACCAGCCATTCGAGCGCAACGAGTGCAAGCTGGGTGTCTTCGAACGGGTTGGTGGCATCGCTTTCGATAAAGCGCTCTTCATCGAACAGCGCAACCTGCAGGTTGAAGCGGCGGCGCATTTCCACCAGCCATTGGTGCTGCAGGTTTTCCGGGACCAGGATCAGTACGCGGTTGGCACGGCCCGAGAGCAGTTGGCGATGGATCACCAGGCCTGCTTCGATGGTCTTGCCCAACCCCACTTCGTCCGCCAGCAACACGCGTGGCGCGATACGGTCAGCGACTTCGCGGGCGATGTGCAGTTGGTGGGCAATCGGTTGGGCGCGTACGCCACCCAGGCCCCACAGCGAGGACTGCAACTGGCGGCTGGTGTGTTCCAGGGTGTGGTAGCGCAGTGAGAACCACGCCAGCGGGTCGATCTGCCCGGCGAACAGACGGTCACTGGCCAGGCGGAACTGGATGAAGTTGGACAGTTGGGTTTCTGGCAGGGTGACCTGCTCGTTCTGCCCATTGAGGCCGTGGTAGACCAGCAGGCCATCGACGTCGTCGACTTCCTGTACGGTCATTTTCCAGCCTTCGAAATGGGTGATGGTGTCACCCGGCGAAAACCTCACGCGAGTGAGGGGCGCATTCCGTAGCGCATACTGGCGAGTGTCGCCAGTGGCCGGATAGAGCACGGTCAACAAGCGGCCGTCCTGTGCCAGAACGGTGCCTAACCCCAGCTCTGCTTCGCTGTCACTAATCCAGCGTTGCCCCGGTTGATACTGCTGCGCCATGCTGCCTGACTCCCGCCGTGAAAAAGCCGACTATGTTAACGGAACACGGCCCGGCGCCCAAGAACTCTGACAAAAACTACGCTGTTTGTACGGGCAGGCGGAAATTGAATCGACGGGTGGCGGGCACTTGAGAGTGTCGACTGAGTCACAGCTTGGCACGCGGGTGCTCAAGTCGCCCTGCCACCCGCCGACAGCCTGTTGATCAGGAGAATAATTATCATGCTGCCACCCATGCTGCCCGTCAGTGTTGTGCCGGTCACGTCGCAACTCGACCCGGCACGCCAGAAACCGGATATTCCGCCGGTAGTGCCCGTTCAGCCGGGCTCCAACGAGAGCACGATCGACCTGAAAAAAGGCGATGCCGAGCAATCGACCTTTCTGCTGCGCGAAGAGCAGCGTCGCCAGCAGGAGCAGCAGAAACGTCGGCGCGAAGCCGACGACGACGCGGAGCAGCATTTGCCGATTCCTGGCGACTTGCTCAACGCTGACAACACCGTGCCCGTGGCGCCGCTGATCGAAGACGCGCCGCGCCAGGGCCTGTGGGTGGATATCGAGGTTTAATCGTTCAGTTCGCGCAGGGCCTTCACCAGTAACTCAATCTCGTCATCGGTGTTGAGCGGGCTGACGGAGATGCGCGCAATGCTGTTCAACCCACGTGCTTGCATATCCAGCGGGGTGTAGGCCACGCCATTGGCGCCGATGTTGATGCGCTTGCAGGCCAGGCGTTGCTTGAGTTCAAAGCTGTCCCAGCCTGCCAGGTTGAACGCGATCAAGCCTGAATGCGTTCTGCCTAAGTCATGCAAGGTAATTCCCGGTATCTGACGCAGTGCTTCGCGGATTCGCGCGCTGGTCTTCGAGACCCTTTGCCATACTTGCTCAATCCCCAGTTGATTGATCTCGTGCAACGCATTGCCCAGGCCGGCCAGCAGGGCGAAAGAGACTTCGCTGGTTTCAAAGCGCCGGGCGTCGTTGCGCAGGTCGAAGCCTTCGGCGGTCCAGGGCGCTGAAAACACGTCGCGTTGGGCCGGGTTCAGATGCGGCAGAAAACCCGGCCTGATATACAGCAGCGCGGTACCGCGAGGCCCGCGCAGGTGTTTGCGGCCGGCGGACTTGAGCACATCGCACTGCAACGCTTGCACATCCACCGGCACCTGGCCGACGGCTTGGCCCGCGTCGATGAAGTAGGGAATGGTATGCCGCTTGGCCACATCGCCGATGGCCTGGGCCGGGTTGATCAAGCCACCGTTGGCCGGCAGCCAGGTGAGGTCGATCAGCTTCACCTTGGCATCCAGCATCGCCTCCAACGCCACCGGGCAGGCCGCGCCGCTGGCATCGCACGGGATGACCTCCACCCGCGCCCCGGCTTGAACGGCCAGTTCCATGCTCGCCAGGTTACCGCCCCATTCGTGGCGCCCCACTAGAATACGATCGCCCGGCTGCCATGGCCCCAGCGCCTGGAAGGCCATGCTCCAGGCCGTCGAGCCACTGCTGGCGAAGGCAATCGATGAGGCGGGCGCATTGAGCAGTTGCCCGGCGGCTCGGCGGGCCTTTTCCACTAAGACGGCACCCTGTTCTCCGGCCTCCATCGGGCCGTCGCGGGCTTCGCGTTGCAGCTGTTCGATGATGGCGTCGAGCGTCGCCTGGCTGGGCAAGGATGCCCCTGCGTGGTTGAAGTGCACGATGCCGGACTGGCAACCGGGCGTGGCTTCTCGCAAGTGCTGGACTTGCAGCGGGGTCATGGCTGCAGCTCGAAAATGGCGTCCACTTCCACGGCGACACCAGCCGGCAGACTGCAAACCCCTACGGCGGTGCGCACGTGTCGGCCCTTGTCGCCGAGGGCGTTGACCAGCAGGTTCGAAGCGCCATTGGCGACCAGGCTTTGGCGCTGGAAGTCGGCGCTGCTGGCAATGAACACGCCCAGGCGCAGGGTGCGCACCACCCGCGACAGGTCATCGCCCAACGCGTCGCTCAATTGCCCCAGCAGGCCCAGCGCCGCCAATTCCGCCGCTCGGGCGCCATCTTCATCGCTGAGAGAATCGCCCAGCCGGCCAATGTAGGCGGGTTTGCCATCGGTCATGGGAATTTGTCCCGAGATGAACAGCTGGTGTTGGCTGATCACATGATTGACGTAGTTGGCAGCGGGTTGGCTGGGCGTGGGCAGTGTCAGGCCGAGGGCGTGTACGCGCTGGCGGATGGAATCGGTCATGGTGAAATCCTCTGGTGTCAGAAGGTTCCAGCATGTTGGCGGTGGCGAGGGGCGACAAACGGATAGATCTCAACCGACGTATCGAAAAACCTCACGCGTCGGCACACGCCTGCTTCAACCACTGGCTGAAGCATTCAGCCGCCTCACTGAGCGGGCGCTGAGGTGCGATCAGCCAATAGCCTATATCGCTGTGATAGGGCGGCCAGTCAAAGGCCTCTACCAGGCTGCCGTCCTGGAGCCTGCGTTCGATCAGGCGATGGCGGCCCATGGCGATCCCCTGGCCGGCCACGGTCGCTTCGACCACGATGTTGTAGTCATGCAGCATCACGCGGGGGTGGTGTTCAAGGTTGACCTGGTAATGGGCCGACCAATCGGTCCACTCGAAAGGGCGGTGGGAGGTCGCCATCAACAGCGCGCCACTAGCGATCTGCCTGGCTTTGAACCCAGGGCTGCATACCGGTGACAGGGTTTCGGCCATCAGGCGTGTGGCGCGCACGTCGGGCCAGTCGCCCTTGCCGTAGCGGATGGCCAGGTCAACCTCTGCCGTGGCGACGTTGGCCAGTTGAATGGCGGGCAGCAACTCCACCTGGATATGCGGGTAGCACCGTAGAAACTCGGCCAGGCGCGGCGCCAGCCATAACGTGGCAAAGGATGCCAGCAAGCCGATACGCAACACACTGGCGCTGGGCGCACCCCGTTGGTTGCGCGTCGCAGCGGCGATGGCGTCCAGGGCTGGGCGGATTTGCGCGTAGTAATCTTGCCCGGCCAACGTCAGGTCAATCGCACGGGTTCGCCGGATAAACAACGGTTTGCCCAGGTGGTGTTCGAGCTTATGTACCTGGTGGCTCAGCGCGCTTTGGGTCACCGACAACTCGTTGGCCGCCTTGATAAAACTCAAGTGCCGCGCCACGGCCTCGAAGGCGCGCAGGGCCAGCAGCGGTGGAAGGTCGTTGTGCAAGGCCACCTGGATGCGCCTCCTGGGCAGGGTAGAAAGTGCCGATTTTGGTCGATGGCCTGCATTTTGTCGCCCGCTTAATTGCCGTCGGGCGGGGCAGGCCGCATTATTGAGGCATTCCCGCCACGACGTAAGCCAAGCCATGAGTGATGACGACAAGCTGATCGACCTGAACGCCGAACGTGCCAAGCGCGTGCACGACCTCAATGACAAACGCTTGAATGAAGTGCGCCAAGCCTTTGAACAAGCCATGCCCTTGGGCAAGCCCAAGAAAAAGTCCAAGAACAAGCCGAAAAAGCGTTGAAACGTCCTGTATCCATTGATGCAGGTCAGTTATTCCCCTTCTTTACGCCCCGTTGTGGGCGACATTGATCCTGGTCAATTTCCCACTGCGCCTTCTCCATTAACTTAGCCCTATCGCAACAGGGCAAGTGCAGGAGGCCGGTCATGTTTTTCGATAATGTGGTTTTCGCCGGAGTGCTGACTGTTAGCCTCATGGTGCTGTTTTTTGTAGGGTTTGGATTTTTTATCTGGAAAGACGCGAACAAGCGTAAAAAACCTTAAGTCTTTCCGGGTTACATGAGCACGCAAGGCATTTTGGGCGACTTCGGTCGCCCTTTTTTTTGGCTTGATCATTCCCACGCTCCGCGTGGGAATGCATCCTGTGACGCTACGCGTCACCCGTGCGCGAGTGGGACGCGGAGCGTCCGTGGCGGCATTCCCACGCAGAGCGTGGGAACGAGCATAAAAAAAGGTGCGACCCTCGCGGATCGCACCTTTTTTATTGCCGGCTGGCTATCAGTTGCCCAAAGCCTTGGACGCCAACCAGAACAACCCGGCCGAAAGGCCTACGGTCGCTGGCAAGGTCAATACCCAGGCCATCAGGATGGTCTTGACGGTGCCACCTTGCAGGCCGCTTTTGTTGGCAACCATGGTGCCCGCCACGCCAGAAGACAGGACGTGGGTGGTGGACACTGGCAGGGCGAAGATATTGGCAAAGCCGATCATGGTGGCCGTGGTGATTTGCGCCGACATGCCCTGGGCATAGGTCATGCCTTGCTTGCCGATCTTCTCACCGATGGTCAGTACCACGCGCTTCCAGCCCACCATGGTGCCCAGGCCCAGGGCCAGTGCGACCGCGAGAATCACCCAGAACGGAGCGTACTCGGTGGTGGCGGTCAGGTCTTTGCGCAGCTTGTCGAGGTCTGACTTCTCACGGGAGTCCAAGCCTGGCAGCTTGCCGACCTTTTTCGCGGTGTCATCCAGGCAAAGCAGGTAGCGACGCACTTCGATGCGGTGGTCGGCCGTCAGCGAGTGGTAGTCCGAGACGCCCTTGAGGGTGCCCAGCAGCGCGTTGATCGTCGGTTCGGTCTGCTGCGGGTTGCAGCGGAACTTGCCCGGCAGGTCATCCTTCACGCTTTTGCCCAGGGCCAGGAACTCACCGAGGGTCTCGTGGTTGCGCTGGTAGAACTGGTTCAAGTGCAGGGTGGCGTCGCGGGTACGTTCGATCTGGTAAGTTGTGCTGCCCAGGTCCAATACGAACTGCGCCGGCACGATACCGATCAGTACCAGCATGATCAGGCCGATGCCTTTCTGGCCATCGTTGGAGCCGTGCACGAAGCTTACAGCCATGGCCGAAATCACCAGGACCAGGCGGTTCCAGAACGGCGGGTGCTTCTTGTCGTCGAGCTTGCGGCGCTGGTCCGGGGTCTTGTGCATCTTAGACAGCGGGCGCCACCACTTCAGGCCGATCAGCACCAGGGCGGCGACCAGGAAGCCCGCCATCGGCGAGAACACCAGGGAGGCGCCGATATCCACGGCCTTCTGCCAGTTCACACCGTCAGCCAGGGGGATGTCGTTGATCAATGCATTGGCCAGGCCGACACCGAGGATCGAGCCGATCAGGGTGTGGGAGCTGGAGGCGGGGATACCGAAGTACCAGGTGCCCAGGTTCCAGGTGATCGCCGCCGCCAACAACGAGAAGACCATTGCCAAGCCGTGGCCGGTGTTCACATTGATCAGTAACTCCACCGGCAGCAAGTGCACGATGGCGTAGGCGACACCGACACCACCGAGCAATACCCCGAGGAAATTGAACACCCCGGAGAAGAACACGGCCAGGTGTGGCGGCATGGCTTTGGTATAGATGACTGTGGCCACCGCGTTAGCGGTGTCATGAAAGCCATTGATGAACTCGAAGGCGAGGACAAAGGCCAGGGCGAGCAACAGGCTCACGAGAACCCAAGCATCCAGTCCGCTGAATAAATCGATCATGAAGGTTTTCTGACCCGGTCGTAAGGGGGCGCGATTATGCCAGAAAACATCAGTAATCGATGCATTAGCTGCTCATCGGTAACAATCTTCCTGGAAAAAAAACCGGCAAGACACACGTATCCCAGGGTTTTCGGGGCTTTGGCAAGTCTTTGATTTATAAAGCGCAGGCCGCGGAAGGCGGACTTTTGTCATGAAAACGCCATGCCTGAAACATTTGTATGAAATTTCGTGGGTAGCTGTAGGTTACTGACCAGCGGCCGCTGAACCAGTGCTTGACCGGCAGCGACTGCAAGGCGCTGAACTCGACCGAAGTGCTCAGGGCTCCTCGGTCTTGAGTTCCTGCTCGATTTTTTGGATTTCCTGGGCAAATGCCTGATCCAGCAGGCTGGCTCGTTTGCGCCATGGTTTGCGTTCCGGCTCAGGTTGCGCGGCGTAGGTGGTGACTTCCCCGCCGTAGACGTCCTTGTAACGTTGCTCCTGGCGCTCAAGTTCCGCGCGCAGTTCATCTTTCGTCACAGTATTACCTAATTGAGTTGAGTTATTGATTGCGCAGTGTCATGCCTGAAAGTCGTGCTCGGGGCGATTCCAAATAGAACAGTCGAACCGTTCAAGTTGGTATACGGGCCTGAGGGCCGTTCTTTTAAGCGAGTACTTGTGACCGGCGTTGCCTGCAGCTTGCAATACCTGGTGAGCTCCCCTCCCGATAGTGATACCGGGCTGACCTCTGCACAGGTTGCATTATAGCGGCGCATTTGAATAACACTATCATCATGAAGTTAAAAAGCGTCAACGGCGTGCTTGGGTTTTGTTACATATCGCCGACGTATTTGTGAACAGCGTCATCTTCATATCTGTATTCATACTGATAGAAGGGTAAATGCCTACACTTTTCGGCGACATCAGCTAAATCTCGAACGTTATCTGCGGGATCTGCACCCATGCCGGCCAAAATGCGATAATCGCATGGTTGTCCGATAATCGCCCAATGTTACCGGCGTTGACTTGTGCAGGGCGGCCGGCACGGCTTGTAATAGCCGCCAACCCTCCCGTGGTGATAACAAGAGAAGGCCCGTTGAAATGAACGATCAATTGCGCAACTCCTTTGCATCAGTGGCGCCGCCGATCGTGGCTTCACCGGCCAAGCGCATCCAGGCATTCACCGGTGATCCGGATTTCATGACGTCCCTGGCCCGTGGCCTGGCCGTGGTGCAGGCGTTCCAGGAGCGCAAGCGTCACCTGACCATCGCCCAGATCAGCCACCGCACCGAAATTCCCCGCGCCGCCGTGCGCCGTTGCCTGCACACCTTGATCAAGCTCGGCTACGCCACCACGGATGGGCGCACCTACTCGCTGTTGCCCAAGGTGCTGACCCTCGGTCACGCCTATCTGTCGTCCACACCGCTGGCCGTTTCGGCACAGCCTTACCTGGACCGCATGAGCGAGCAGCTCCATGAAGCCTGCAACATGGCTACCCTGGAAGGCGATGACATCCTCTATATCGCTCGTTCCGCTACCACCCAGCGCCTGATCTCGGTTGACCTGTCGGTGGGCGGGCGCCTGCCTGCGTATTGCACGTCCATGGGCCGCATTCTGCTGGCCGCCCTCGACGATGCCTCGCTGCAGGACTATCTCGACCATGCCGACCTGCAAACCAAGACCAGCCGCACCCTGACAACACCGCAAGCGTTATTCGAATGCCTGCAACAGGTGCGTCAGCAGGGCTGGTGCATTGTCGACCAGGAACTGGAGCAGGGCCTGCGCTCCATCGCGGTGCCGGTGTATGACGCGTCCGGCCAGGTATTGGCCGCGCTGAATGTCAGCACCCACGCCGGGCGGGTCAGCCGCGGTGAGTTGGAGCAGCGCTTTCTACCGAGCATGCTCAGCGCCAGCCGTGAGCTGAGTGCGCAACTGTTTGCCTAAGCTGTTCGGTGACCGCACAGATCCCGGCGGGCTCGATTGACGTTGTTTCCCTTGGCTTATTAATGTGCGGCAGCGCTCTGAGGAGCTGCCCAATAAGAATGACGGCCCAGGTCGTCAGCCCGCCATCGGTGTGGAATAAAAATAATGAATCAGCCTTCTGTCGGTACCACCCTGGACGTACAGTCCTTTATCAACACCCAGCCACTTTCGCGCTATCAGTGGCGCGTGGTGATCCTGTGTTTCCTGATTGTCTTTCTCGACGGCCTCGATACAGCCGCCATGGGCTTTATCGCGCCGGCACTGTCCCAGGACTGGGGCATCGACCGCGCCAGCCTGGGCCCGGTGATGAGCGCCGCGTTGATCGGCATGGTGTTTGGCGCACTCGGTTCCGGCCCGCTGGCCGACCGCTTTGGCCGCAAAGTCGTGCTGGTCGGCGCGGTGTTGGTGTTTGGTGCGTTCAGTCTGGCGTCGGCCTACAGCACCAATGTCGACCAATTGCTGGTGCTGCGCTTTCTCACCGGCCTGGGCCTGGGCGCCGGCATGCCGAATGCCACCACCTTGTTGTCTGAATACACACCCGAGCGGCATAAATCCTTGTTGGTGACCAGCATGTTCTGTGGCTTCAACCTCGGCATGGCCGGTGGTGGGTTTATTTCGGCCAAGCTGATTCCCGCGTTCGGCTGGCACAGCCTGTTGCTGATAGGCGGCATCCTGCCGTTGATCCTGGCGGTGGTGCTGTTGGTGTGGCTACCGGAATCTGCCCGCTACCTGGTGGTACGCAATCGAGGCACCGACAAGGTACGCAAGACCCTTGCCCCCATCGAGCCAAACATCGTTGCCCAGGCCACTCAGTTCAGCGTACCGGAGCAAAAAACCGTCAAGGCCCGCAATGTGTTCGCGGTGATCTTCTCGGGCACCTACAGCGCTGGCACGTTGCTGTTGTGGCTCACGTACTTCATGGGCCTGGTGATTGTTTACCTGCTGACCAGTTGGCTCCCCACTTTGATGCGTGACAGCGGCGCGAGCATGGAACAGGCCGCGTTTATCGGAGCGCTGTTCCAGTTTGGTGGAGTATTGAGCGCGGTGGGCGTGGGCTGGGCGATGGACCGGTTCAACCCGCACAAAGTGATCGGCACTTTCTATCTGCTGGCCGGGGTGTTTGCCTACGCGGTGGGGCAGAGCCTGGGCAACATCACGCTGTTGGCCACCCTGGTGCTGGTCGCCGGGATGTGCGTCAACGGTGCGCAATCGGCAATGCCATCCCTGGCAGCACGTTTCTACCCCACCCAAGGCCGTGCCACCGGGGTGTCATGGATGCTCGGCATCGGCCGCTTCGGCGCGATTCTGGGGGCGTGGATGGGCGCTACTTTGCTGGGCCTGGGCTGGAACTTCGAGCAGGTGCTTACGGCACTGGTGATTCCGGCGGCATTGGCCACGGCAGCGGTGGTGATCAAGGGCATGGTCAGCCATGCCGATGCCACCTGAAACCAATCGCTACCCCTGTGGGAGCTGGCTTGCCTGCGATATCGGTGCTGAATCCACTCGCGCCATCGCAGGCAAGCCAGCTCCCACATTGACCCTGTTCCTTACAATGGTTAGTTAAGCAACAATCGGTTCGATAATCGAACACTCAGTCGATTATCGGATTGTTCGGCCCATTTCCCCGGCTTAACCTTCAAGCACTTCGGCGCCACCTCAGCGCCTTTTTCGATCAACACCGGGAGCCCAACCCCATGGCTGAAATCCTCACCCTGCGTGATGCGGTCAAGCGCTTCGTGAACGACGGCGATACCGTCGCCCTCGAAGGCTTCACCCACCTGATCCCTACGGCCGCAGGCCATGAAATCATTCGTCAGGGCAAGAAAGACCTGACGCTGGTGCGCATGACGCCTGACCTGATCTACGACCAGTTGATCGGTGCCGGCTGTGCGCGCAAGTTGATTTTCTCCTGGGGCGGCAACCCGGGCGTGGGTTCCCTGCATCGGCTGCGCGACGCGGTAGAGAAACAATGGCCGCAAGCGCTGGAGATCGAAGAGCACAGCCACGCCGACCTGGCCAATGCCTACGTCGCCGGTGCCTCCGGCCTGCCGTTCGCGGTGTTGCGTGCCTACGCCGGTTCCGACTTGCCCAAGGTCAACCCGCTAATCAAGACCGTCACCTGCCCCTTCACCGGCGAAGTGCTGGCGGCGGTGCCGTCGGTGCGTCCGGACATTACCGTGATTCATGCGCAGAAAGCCGACCGCAAAGGCAACGTGCTGCTCTGGGGCATTCTCGGGGTGCAGAAGGAAGCGGCCCTGGCGGCCAAGCGCTGCATCGTCACCGTCGAGGAAATCGTCGACGACCTGAATGCGCCGATGAACAGCTGCGTGCTGCCGACCTGGGCGCTGACGGCGGTGTGTCACGTACCCGGTGGTGCCCATCCGTCCTACGCGCACGGCTACAACGAGCGGGATAACCGTTTCTACCAGGCTTGGGACCCGATTGCCCGCGACCGTGGCACCTTTACCGCCTGGATCGACGAATACATCCACGGCACTGCCGACTTCAGTGAATTCCAGGCCAAGCTGGCCACCGCGCAGGAGGCTAAGTAATGGCTTACTCCACCAATGAAATGATGACCGTCGCCGCCGCACGTCGCCTCAAGAACGGCTCGGTGTGCTTCGTTGGCATCGGCCTGCCATCCAAGGCGGCCAACCTGGCGCGCCTGACGTCCTCGCCGGATGTGGTGCTGATCTACGAGTCGGGCCCGATTGGGGCCAAGCCCAGTGTGTTGCCGCTGTCCATCGGTGATGGCGAGCTGGCGGAGACCGCCGACACTGTGGTGCCCACCGGTGAGATCTTTCGCTACTGGCTGCAGGGCGGGCGCATTGATGTCGGTTTTCTCGGCGCGGCCCAGGTCGACCGTTTCGGCAATATCAACACCACCGTGGTCGGTGATTATCACCAGCCCAAAGTGCGTTTGCCGGGTGCCGGTGGCGCGCCGGAAATCGCAGGTTCGGCCAAGAGCGTGTTGATCATCCTTAAGCAGTCGTCCCGTTCGTTTGTCGACAAACTCGATTTCATCACCTCTGTGGGGCACGGCGAAGGTGGCGACTCACGCAAGCGTCTGGGCCTGCCCGGCGCCGGCCCGGTAGGCATCATTACCGACCTATGCATTATGGAGCCGGAGGAGGGCAGTCATGAGTTCGTGGTCACTGCGCTGCATCCGGGCGTAACCCGCGAGCAAGTGATCGCCGCCACCGGCTGGGCGATTCGCTTTGCCGACCAGGTGAGCACCACCGCTGAACCCACCGAGACCGAACTGACCGCCCTGCGTGACCTCGAAGCGCGCACCGCGGCTGCCCACGGCCAAGCACCGGGAGAAGCCTGATGCGCGAGGTTTTTATCTGTGATGCCATTCGCACACCTATCGGCCGTTTCGGCGGTGGCCTGTCCACGGTGCGTGCCGACGACCTGGCGGCGCTGCCGATCAAGGCGCTGATCGAGCGCAACCCGTCGGTGGACTGGAGCGCCGTAGACGAAGTCTTCCTCGGCTGCGCCAACCAGGCAGGTGAAGATAACCGCAACGTGGCACGCATGGCGTTGCTGCTGGCGGGGCTGCCGGAAAGTATTCCTGGAGTGACCCTCAACCGCCTGTGCGCCTCGGGCATGGATGCCATCGGCACCGCTTTTCGTGCGATTGCCAGTGGTGAAATGGAGCTGGCGATTGCCGGTGGCGTCGAATCGATGTCCCGCGCTCCGTTTGTGATGGGCAAGGCCGACGCGGCGTTCTCGCGCAACATGAAGTTGGAAGACACCACCATTGGCTGGCGCTTTATCAACCCGCTGATGAAGGCCCAGTACGGCGTGGATGCCATGCCGCAGACGGCCGATAACGTGGCCGATGACTATCAGGTTTCCCGCGTCGACCAGGACGCTTTCGCCCTGCGCAGCCAGCAACGCACCGCCGCTGCCCAGGCCGCCGGGTTCTTTGCCGAGGAAATCGTTCCGGTGCGGGTCGCCCATAAAAAAGGCGAAACCCTGGTGGAACACGATGAACACCCACGGGACACCACGCTGGAAGCCCTGGCCAAGCTCAAGCCGGTCAACGGCGCGGACAAGACCGTCACTGCTGGCAATGCCTCGGGCGTCAACGATGGCGCCGCCGCGCTGATCCTCGCCAGCGCCGAGGCCGTCAAGCAACACGGCCTCACCGCCCGCGCCCGTGTGCTGGGCATGGCCAGTGCTGGTGTAGCCCCGCGCGTGATGGGCATCGGCCCGGTGCCGGCGGTGCGCAAACTGGTGGAGCGCCTTGGGTTGGCTGTCACCGACTTTGATGTGATCGAACTCAACGAAGCCTTCGCCAGCCAAGGCCTGGCGGTGCTGCGCGAGCTGGGTATTGCGGACGATGCGCCCCAGGTCAACCCCAACGGCGGCGCCATTGCCCTCGGCCATCCCTTGGGGATGAGTGGTGCGCGGTTGGTACTGACGGCCCTGCACCAATTGGAAAAAACCGGCGGCAGCAAAGGCCTGGCGACCATGTGCGTGGGCGTCGGCCAAGGCTTGGCCCTGGCGATTGAACGCGTCTGATCAATAAAAGAGGATTGCTCCATGAGTGACAAGCCCGGTTACCGGCGCCCGCAAGCGGGCACTCAACCTGATTACCTGCACCCGGCGTATCAGTCGACGAACCTGCGTTCGCCGTCCCAGCCTTTGGTGTTCCTGCCCCATTCCTTGTCGGAAATCACCGGCCCGTCCATCGGCGCCGAACGTATCAATGAGAAGGACAACGACCTGACAGCCCAGCATGAGGGCGAGCCGCAAGGCGAGCGCATCATCATTCATGGCCGTGTGCTGGACGAAAACGGCCTGCCAGTGCCGGGCATCCTCGTGGAGATCTGGCAGGCCAATGCCGCCGGCCGCTACAACCACAAGCGCGACCTGCACGATGCACCCCTGGACCCGAACTTCACCGGCACCGGGCGCACCGTCACCGACGCCGATGGCTGGTACCAGTTCCAGACCATCAAGCCCGGCGCCTACCCGTGGGGCAACCACCACAACGCCTGGCGCCCGGCGCATATCCACTTTTCGCTGTTCGGCCCCAGCGTGCTGACGCGCCTGGTGACGCAAATGTATTTCCCGGGTGACCCGTTGCTGGAGTACGACCCGATCTACAACTGCGTGCCGGATACCAGCGCCAAGCAACGCTTGATCGCTAGCTTCGACCTGGAAAAAACCATTCCTTCCTATGCCCTCGGCTACCGCTGGGACATCGTCCTGCGCGGCCGCGACGCCACGCCGATGGAGAAATGAGATGACACTCAACGCGACCACGTCCCACACCGTCGGGCCGTATTACCACATTGGCCTGACCTGGCTGAACCGTGAAGACCTGACCGTCACCGCCACCCTTGGCGAACGCGTGGCGATCAGCGGGCAAGTGGTGGACGGCAACGGTGATGTCGTCAACGACGCCATGCTGGAAGTCTGGCAGGCCAACGCCGTCGGCAAATATGCTCACCCCGAAGACGAGCAGGACAAAGCGCTCGACCCGAACTTCGAAGGTTTCGGCCGCGTGCCGGTGGATGCCGAAGGGCGTTTTCGTTTTACCACCATCAAGCCGGGCAGTGTGCCGGGGCTCAAGGGCACCACCCAAGCGCCGCATTTGGTGGTGCTGGTGTTTGCCCGTGGGTTGGTGAAGCACTTGCTGACGCGGATTTATTTTGACGGTGAGGCCTTGAACGGCGATGACCCGTTGCTGGCGTGTGTGCCGGCAGGACGTCGTGGCACCTTGATTGCCCAGGCGGATGCGGCAGGGGTATATCAGTGGAATGTGATTTTGCAGGGCACAGATAAGGAAACGGTGTTCTTCGACTATTGAGTTGGCTGTTGACGAT